>JABFXT010000635.1 GCA_013361595.1 Nocardia sp.
GACGGTCGCTACTGAGTGAACCGGCGCCGCGCCGACACCATCGGATTGGTGGCACTGATCGGCACGCAACTCGGCCAGACCCTCGTCGCGGGGTACCGCAGCCCGCTGGTCTGGCTCACCACCGCCGCCAGTGGCGCGGTACTCGGCGTGGTGGTCATGACGCCGGGCCTGGGGGCGTATTTCGGCTGTACACCGCTCGGCCCGGTGGGTTGGACGATCGCGAATTCCGCGGCGGCGGCCGCGACCGCCGGGGCCACTGTGCTGCCACAGCTGCTGCCGGGGACGGAACAGAACGACCCCGCCGCGGCCGATCCCGTGCCGGGTGAGCCGGACGGCTCCCCGGATCGGTCCGGCGCCCCGCAATACGCCTGAGTCCACCCAGCGGCGTCGTGGTGGGGTCTGCCCCACCACGGTTGCGGTGGCCTGCTCCCTCGAATACGCCGGGACCGGCGGGAAGTATGAGCGTATGACGCAGACGCCCATCCACCCGACGCTGGTGCTCGACGCATCGGACGAGCCGCCACGCGCCCCGCTGGCGGCGGTCCTGCGCGCGCCCTTCGAGGCCCGCACCTGGAAACAACTCCTGTACGTGACGGTAGCGTTCGTCCTCGGATGCGCCGGCGTCTGCTACCTGTTCTTCGGGATCGGCGGCGGTCTCTACCTTTCGGTGTTCCTGGTCGGGATTCCGGTCCTCGCGCTGGTGGTGCTGGGTGGCCGGGTGTGGGGCGATATCCATCGGGCGCTGTGCCGGTCCCTGC
Source organism: Nocardia sp. (assembly GCA_013361595.1). Classification (GTDB taxonomy): domain Bacteria; phylum Actinomycetota; class Actinomycetes; order Mycobacteriales; family Mycobacteriaceae; genus Nocardia. The sequence continues at coordinate 759 of JABFXT010000635.1, forward strand.
TGGACACACCGGTGCCGGCCCCACCGGCCTTCCGGCGCGAACGCGGGTTCCTGGGCTTCCTGCGCAGCGCGTTCACCGATCGGGCCGCCTGGCGGGCGCTACTGTTCCTGCTCGCCCAAGCGGTCCTCGGGATGGTGGTCGGCTACCTGGTCCTGACGGTTGTGGCGATGACGCTGTTCGTCGCCGTCTCCCCGATCCCGTGGCTGCTCTTCCATCCGGTGAACATCGATTCCGAAGGTGTGCAACGGCATTCGCTGATGCAGTTCGGCGATTTCTACGTGGACACCTGGCCCCGTGTCCTGGGTGTGTCCGCACTCGGGATCATCGCCTGTTTCGCCCTGCCCTGGCTGATCCGCGGTGTCTGCCTGCTGCACCGGCAGCTCACGATCCTGCTGCTGGCCGCGACCGACCGGGACCGGCAGCTGGTGGAGCTGCGGGCCAGCCGACGCGCCGCTGTCGAGGACGCCGCCGCGACCCTGCGCCGCGTCGAGCGCGATCTGCACGACGGAACGCAGGCGCGCCTGGTCACGATCGCGATGGCGCTGGGGCGCGCCGAGGAACGGCTCGCGGCCGGTGGCGATGCCGGTGATCTGATCGCCGACGCCCACAACAGCTCCAAGGAGGCGCTGGTCGAACTGCGCGAACTGGTGCGGGGTATCCACCCACCCGCGCTCGAACTCGGTCTCGGACCGGCTCTGGAGACACTCGCGGCCCGGTGCGCGGTACCGGTGGAACTCCGCGTCCACCTGCCGCACCGGCCCAGTCCGGCGGTCGAGGCGATCGCGTACTTCTCGGTCGCCGAACTGCTGACCAATATCGTCGAACACGCGGCCGCCGACCGGGCGTGGGTATCGGTACTGCCCGACAGTGTCCGCACGATCGCGGTGACCGTACGCGACAACGGGATCGGCGGCGTGCGGGATCCCGGCGCGGACGGGTCCACGGGCGGAAGCGGGCTGCGCGGGCTGGCCGCCCGCGCGGCATCGGTCGACGGGAGCCTCACCGTGCACAGTCCCACCGGTGGTCCGACCGTGGTCCGTATCCTGCTGCCGAAGGAGGATGCGCAATGACCGGCCCGCTACGCGTGCTCATCGTCGAGGACAGCGCCATCCTGCGCGACGGTCTGGCCGGTCTGCTCACCGAGCGCGGGCACGAGATCGTCGCCATGGCCGGGGATGCGAGCCGGTTGAACGAACTCGTCTCCCGGCACGATCCCGACGTCGCGGTGGTGGATGTCCGGCTGCCACCGTCCTTCACCGACGAAGGGCTGCTGGCCGCGATCGAACTGCGTCGCCGGTTTCCGATGACGGGCGTTCTGGTTTTCTCGCAGTGGATCGAGACCCGTTATGCCACCGAACTCCTCGCCAACGGCGCCGGCGGTGTCGGTTATCTGCTCAAGGACCGGGTCGCCGATGTCCGTGAGTTCGTGGATGCGCTCTACCGGGTGGCCACCGGCGGCACGGCACTGGATCCCGAAGTCGTGAGTCAGCTGATGGGCGCGTCACGACACCAGGATCCGCTGGCCCGGCTCACACCCCGGGAGCGTGAAGTACTCGAATCGATGGCCCAGGGGCTCACCAACCAGGCGATCGCGGCGGCGCTGACCGTCTCGGAACGGGCGGTGGAAAAACATATCGGCAATATCTTCACCAAGCTCGACCTGCCGCCGTCGGATACCCATCACCGCCGGGTGCTCGCGGTGCTCCGGCTGAAGGGCTGATCCGACCCGTCGTACCGCGCTGCTAGCGTCCCGGAGCTGTGAACGAGATAGCGACAGCCGCCGAGGAATCCCGCTTCTGGGACCTGATCGATACAGCGTGGGCGCACGTGGGCCCGCAGCCGGACGAACTTCGGAAAGGCCTGGCGGACCGGCAGAGCGACGACGAAGCCTTCGCTCTCGACCCGCATCTGCCGGAATTCCTGGCGCGGTTGCGCGCCCTCACCGAGCAACTGTCCGGTGCCGAGCTGACCGCGCTGGACCGGGTCGCCGAACGCAAACTCCACGATATCGACCGTGCCGATATCCAGGAGGTGACCGACGGCTCGGACGACGGTTTCCTGTACTGCCGGGGTTTCATTCTGGCGATGGGCCGGGATTTCTACCGGGCGGTGTCCGCCGACCCCGCCGTCGCCGTGACCGATGCCGAATGCGAGCGGTTCTGCTACTTCTTCGCCCACCTGCACAACGAGCGCTTCGGCTGCTTTCCGGAGACGGGGTCGGGGATCTCGCGGGAGAGCGGTGCCAACCGGGCCGGGTGGTCCTGATACCGCGATCGCCGGTGGGCCGGGCCGAAGCCCGGACCCACCGGCGACATCCGTGCGCGGGCACCCGGTATCGATCGTGGGTGCGCCGCCGGTCAGCGGAGCTTGTCGTCGCGGTCCATTCCTTCGATCTCGATCCGCTCCTTGCGGACCGTCTCGGTGATCGTCTGGTCCTCCTCCACCTGAGCGACCACCAACCGCACCCGTTCGACCGGGACCTTCTCCTTGTCGACGGTCACCCGGTCCTGGTGCAACGTGACCTCCTGTTCCTGCTCACCGAAATCGGCGGGCAGCGCCGAGGTGTCGGTGATCGGCTCACGCTCGATATGTACTTCCTCGTGGCTGGTCGGCACGGTGACGGTCTGCTCTTCGCTGACCACGTACTTGTGCAGCCGCGCGTGGCCGGATACCTCTTGCCGGGTGCCGATGTTGAGGCGTTCCTCCGACCGTACGAGGAACTCGGGCCTTCGGGTTGTCGGCATATCGGGCCTGGTGGGCTCGGGAGCCGCTGTTCCGGTGGTTCCCGCCGGGCCGCCGGCGCGGGATTCCCGGCCGGTGCCCGTGCCGGCGTGCCGGCCGTACTCCTCCCAGCCGGCCCGGTTCGGATCGACGCCGTAGTGGACGAACAGGTCGTTCTCGGAATCCTGGGTGATCAGGCCGTCGTGGGCGAGATGCGGCGCGGTTTTCACCGCTTCCTTGTGCACCCGTACCTGAAGTTCGGTGGGGTCGTCCCGCATCTGGGCGCCGGCGAGCGGCACGAGGGAGTCCTCGCTGAACAGTCCCGTACTGACCGATGCCCACGTCGGTGCGCCGGACGCGTTGTCGACGTAGACCCGTTTGACCTTCCCGATCTTGGCGCCGCCCAGATCGTAGACTGCGTCGCCGATCAGGTCTTCCACATGTTGAGCCATGGCTTATTCCTCGATTCTGGTCCGTTACGTGGCCGGCGAACCGAGTTGCGCGGTCGCGACCGGGGCCGACTGGGCCGGTCTCCGGCTCGTGGCCGGGTACGGAGCGGACCTCGACCGACGACGTTGCCGCTCGGCGTGCTCGTCGCTCCCGGCGCTGCGTATCGGTCGGGCGCGGCGTGCTGCACCTACCTGGTAGCGGGTCCGGCTCTCCACAGGGACAACCCGACAGCTACATACCGGCAAATACCCGTGGCGTGGTAGGTCAAACAGGCGCGCCGCGGAATATCGAGAAAAAACGCAGCTGTCGCGCCCGGATTGCGGCCACCGCCCCGATGCGCCCGCCGTCGACCCCGCGCGGACCCCGGCAACAGCAACCGGACCGGCGGCGCGACAGCGCACCGGTTCAACCACCGATGTCGCGCGCCGGCAGGTCGGCGGCCGTGGTCTCCTGGCGGACCAGCAGCCCGGCAGATCCGCCCCGGACGGCGACCACCCGGGGGTCGGCCGACGCAGTTATAGGAGGCCGAGAGGCTGTGGTGGTAGGCGCCTGTACACGGGACCGCCAGCAGGTCACCGGGGTCGGTAGGCGCGGCAGCGGGCCCGGACCTCGACTTCGTCCAGCACCTAGGTGGGCGTCCCGAAACGGTCGGCGATATC
>JABFXT010000031.1 GCA_013361595.1 Nocardia sp.
CTGCTGACCGTCACCGACGCGCGCGCGGCGAGCTCCAGCCGTCCGGCCCTGCAGAAGGTCTACAACTCGATGCGTTCGTCGGCCAAGAAGAACGTCATCGAGGCGCTGCCCCGGCTCGGCGATCTGGTGCAGAAGCACGCCGGCTGACCGACGTGCGATTCGGCCGCGCGGTGCGCGGCACCTGGGGGGCCTCGACGACGAGGTCCCCAACGGGGGGAAGTACACGGGGGTGTTCCGGGTCCGGCGAGCGGCCCTTTCGCGTGGAACCGCCGGATTCGTTTCCGCGGAGTTCCGCGACGACTCATGGGTGTGAGCAGGCCGACGCAGACGCGGCGGCCGGGGTCTGACAGGCTGGAGGCGTGAATCCGTCAACAGCGCAGGCGCGGGTGGTCGTCGACGAACTCGCTCGCGGTGGGGTTCGGGAGGTCGTACTGTGCCCCGGCTCGCGTAACGCTCCGCTGGCGTTCGCCCTGCAGGCCGCCGATGCCGCGGGCCGGCTCCGCCTGCATATGCGGGTCGACGAGCGAACCGCCGGGTTCCTGGCGATCGGCCTGGCCATCTCTTCGGGTGCCCCGGTTCCGGTGGTGATGACCTCCGGTACGGCCGTGGCCAACCTGGGGCCCGCGGTACTGGAGGCCAACTACGCCCGGGTTCCGCTGATCGTGCTCAGCGCCAACCGTCCGTACGAGATGCTGGGCACCGGCGCCAATCAGACGATCGAGCAGTTGGGTCTGTTCGGCAGCCAGGTGCGGGCCACCATAAGCCTGGGTCTGGCCGAGGCCGAGCCCGCCGCCGATTACCCGCGGCAGAACAGTGTCTGGCGGTCGTCGGTGTGCCGGGTGCTGGCCGCCGCGCGCGGGACCCGGTCGGGCAATGCCGGGCCGGTCCATTTCGATATCCCACTGCGCGAGCCCCTGGTCCCCGATTCCCGGGAGGGCGAGACCATTCCCGCCGGGCGCGGCGCCGAACAGCCCTGGACGGCAACGCAGTACGCCACACTCGATGTTCCGCTCGATATCGATCTCACTCCCGATACCGTCGTGATCTCCGGTCACGGCGCCGGTCTGCGCACCGAACTGGCGGGCCTCCCTACGGTCGCCGAACCCACCGCACCCGTGCACGGTCCGGCGCTGCACCCGTTGGCGCTGCCGCTGCTGAAACCCCGCCAGGCCGTCATTACCGGCCGGCCCACCCTGCACCGGCAGGTTTCCCGGGTGCTGGCCGACCCCGAGGTGACGGTGTACGCGCTGACCACCGGCCCGCGCTGGCCGGATGTTTCGGGCAACGTGGTGGGCACCGGTACCCGCGCGGTGACCAGCGGCGCGCCCAGCGCGGAATGGCTGGCCCGCTGCCGTGACCTCGACCAGCGAGCCCGCTCGGTCGTGCGCGAGGAATTGTCCAGGCATCCGAAACCCACCGGCCTGCATGTGGCCGCGGTCGTGATGGACGCGCTGAGCGATGGCGACCAGCTGCTCTTGGGGGCGTCGAACCCGGTACGTGATGCCGCACTGGTCGCGGCGCCGCGACCCGGCGTCCGCGTGTTGTCCAACCGGGGGGTCGCGGGGATAGACGGCACGGTGTCGTCCGCGGTCGGCGCGGCGCTGCACCATCCGGGCCGGACCGTCGCGCTCATCGGCGATCTCACCTTCCTCCACGATGCGTCCGGACTGCTGATCGGGCGCGGCGAACCCCGCCCCGAGGATCTGACCATCGTGGTCGCCAACGACGACGGCGGCGGTATCTTCGAACTCCTCGAACAAGGAGATCCCCAGTACGCCGGTGTTTTCGAGCGGGTCTTCGGTACGCCGCACGGTATGGACCTGTCGGCACTGTGCGCGGCGTATCGGATCCCGCACCGGCAGGTGGGCCTGGACGAGCTGGCGACCGAACTCGGCGGCTCGGCGACCGGATTCCGGGTGCTGGAGGTCGTCACGGATCGAGCCGGGCTGCGTGATCTGCACACCGCGGTCCGGACGAATGTCGGAGCCTCGGCGTAACTCCGCCCCTGGGCGTATGCGTCCGTAGTGATCGGTTCCGGGCACGGCTCGGCCGGGTGCGAATCCGGGCGGTCGCGAATCGGCATCGTTTTGCGGCGCGGCCGGTGATTTCCACCGGCGGGGTTCGTCGGTACAGGTGATCCACCGACCCGAGGAGCTCCGATGCATCCCGAATTCGACCTGTCGGCGGCGGCCGCCGCGCTCGCCGATACCGTTGCCGCGATCGGCGACGAACAGCTCGACCTCCGAACTCCCGCCGACCTCCCGGTTCGCGCGATTCTCGAACATGTCGGCGGGCTGGCCGAGGCCTTCCGTGCCGCGGCGACCAAGGAGGCGGCCGGAGAGTCCGCCGCACCCGAATTCGGTTCCGGCGCAACCCTGGCGCCCGATTGGCGGAACCGGATCCCGGCGCAGTTGAAGGCCCTCGCCGCGGCCTGGCAGCAGCCGGCGGCGTGGGAGGGCGATACCGAGGCCGGTGGGGTGGTCATGCCCGCCGCGATCACGGCCCGCGTGGCCCTGGACGAATTGGTCATCCACGCCTGGGATCTGGCCCGCGCCACCGGTCGCGGTGTCGAGGTGGCCGACAGTGATCTCGAGATCCTGCTGCAGTTCCTGCGGGACACGCCGCCGGAGGGGACTCCGGGACTGTTCGGGCCCGTGGTGCCGGTCGGGCCGGGTGCGCCACCGCTACACCGGGTCCTGGGCCTCACCGGACGCGATCCGTTCTGGATTCCCAGCGCACGGTGAAGCGGGCTCGCCCGCGGGTTCGCGACGCTACGGCCGGGCCGACGGTGCTCGATCGGTGGTGAAGATGCCCGCCGCCGCCGCTTGTGCCGCGCTCTCGGCGGCGGCGCGGGCGGCGGGCTCGTCGATGGGGTCGCCGCTGGCCAGTAGCCGGTAGTAGAGCGGACCGGATACCGCGGTCAGTACCGCGCGGGGGTCGGTACCGGCCGGGACCTCGCCCCGCGCGATGGCGTCGGTGATACAGGGTGACCATTCGGCGAGCCGGACGTCGTAGAACCGGCGCAGTGCGACGGCGGTGCTCTCGTCACAGGTGGCGGCGGCGATGACGGCGCGGAAGAGGCGGCCCTGCCGCGGGTCGGCGAGGGTTTTCGCGACCAGTCGCGCATTGGCGGTCAGATCGCCGAGCAGGGAGCCGGTCTCGGCCCGGGGCAGGGACTGTTCGGCCATATCCACCAGGAGGTCGGCGATGAGTCCGGTCGGGGTGCGCCAGCGACGGTAGACCGTCGTCTTGCCGACTTCGGCGCGGGCCGCGACATCGGCGAGGTCTAGGTGGGCGAAACCGTGTTCGGCGAGCAGATCACCGGCGACCTCCAGTACCGCGGCCCGTACGCGGGCGGTGCGGCCGCCGGGGCGGACCGAGCCGGGTGTGGCCACATCTTCAGCCATAATGGAACTCCAGTTTCATTTATTGATCCAAGGGTGTAGATTCGAGTCGTTAACGAAACAATAGACCCTTTAGGAGTCGAGATGGAATACCGGCGGTTGGGTACCTCGGGTCTGGTCGTCCCCGCGCTGAGCTTCGGTGCGGGTACCTTCGGCGGCCGCGGCGAGCTGTTCGAGGCATGGGGCGATACCGATGCCGACCAGGCGCGACGACTCGTCGACATCAGCCTCGACGCGGGCGTGACGATGTTCGATACGGCCGATGTCTACTCCGACGGCGCCTCCGAGGAGGTGCTCGGCGTCGCGATCCGCGGCCGCCGCGATCGGCTGCTGCTGTCCACGAAGGCCGGGCTGCCCACCGGGCCGGGCCCCTACGACGCCGGGACCGGCCGGAGCCGTCTCATCGCCGCGGTGGAGGCTTCGCTCACCCGGCTGGGCGTGGAACATATCGATCTGTTCCAGCTGCACGCGTTCGACGCGCGGACCCCGGTGGAAGAGGTGCTGCACGCACTCGACGATCTCGTCCGCGCGGGCAAGATCCGCTATATCGGAGCGTCCAATTTCGCCGGCTGGCAGCTGATGAAATCGCTGGCCGCCGCGGATCGGCACGGCCTTACCCGCTATATCGCCCACCAGGTCTACTACTCACTCGTCGGCCGTGATTACGAATGGGAACTGATGCCGCTGGGTCTGGCCGAGGGGGTGGGCGCGGTGGTGTGGAGTCCGCTCGGCTGGGGCCGGCTCACCGGCAAGATCCGTCGCGGACAGCCGCTACCCGCGGGCAGCCGGCTGCACCGGACCGCCGAGGCGGGCCCGCCGGTGGATCAGGAGCATCTCTACGACGTGGTCGACGTACTGGACGAAATCGCCGCCGAAACCGGCCGGTCCGTCCCGCAGATCGCGCTCAACTGGCTGCTCACCAGGCCCACCGTCGGTACGGTCATCGTCGGCGCGCGCAATGAGGAACAGTTGCGGCAGAACCTCGGAGCGATCGGCTGGACACTCACCGCCGACCAGCTCGATCGCCTCGACAAGGCGAGCGCGCTCACACCGCCCTACCCGTACTACCCCTACTACCGCCTGCCCGATTTCGCCCGCCTCAACCCACCCGCCGCCTGAGGACGGATCGCGGGCAGCCGTCAGTACACATCGCGGACGTACCGTTTCTCGGTGGTGAGTTGCTT
>JABFXT010000549.1 GCA_013361595.1 Nocardia sp.
CGAGCGGCCGCGCACGCCGCCGCCGGACTGACCGGGCGTGAGATACCGGTCGACGCGGTGCCCTCGGGACGCGGCCGCCGGGCCTATACCCGCTGGGAGCCGGTCGGAACGATCACCGCGATCTGTGGTTTCAATTTCCCGTTCCTGCTCGCGGTGCACAAACTGTCCGCCGCGATCGCGGCCGGCTGCCCGGTACTGCTCAAACCCAGTGATGTCACACCGCTGTCGGCCCTGTCCCTGGCCGGATACGCCGTCGACGCGGGCTGGCCGCCCGCGGCGATCAGTGTGCTCAACGGGGACGCCGAGATCGGGAAACTCCTCGTCGAACATCCCGACGTCCGGCTGGTGTCCTTCACCGGCAGTACCGCGGTCGGCCGGCGGATCGCCGCGGCGGCGGGCGCGCTGCTCAAACGGACCGTGCTCGAACTCGGCTCCAATACCGCGACCATTGTCGCCGCCGACGCCGATCTCGAACACGCTGCCACGCGCTGTGCGCAGGGCGCGATGGTGTCGTCCGGGCAATCCTGTATCTCGGTGCAGCGGGTGTTCGCCGACCGCACCGTGGCCGCGGCTCTCGCCGACCGGATCGCCACCGCCGCGGCCGCTCTCACGGTCGGCGATCCCTACGACCCGGCGACCGAGGTGGGCACCGTGATCTCCGAACAGGCGGTCCGGCGGCTCGACGCGCTGATCCGCGATGCTCGCGACCGGGGCGCGGCCCTGCTGACCGGCGGGGTCCGCGACGGCATCGTGCACCCCACGGTGTTGTTCGACCCGCCGGCGGACGCCGAGATCAGCCGGGCGGAGGCATTCGGCCCGGTGGTCGCCGTGTACCCGGTCGACACCCTGGCCGAGGCGGTGGCGGCCGCGAATTCGCTGGACTTCGGCTTGATGACCGGACTGTTCACCGATTCGCTGGATACCGCCGAATACCTCACCGGTGCCCTGGAAGCCGGGGGCGTCCATGTGAACGATTGCGCCAATTATCGCGCCGACAACATGCCCTACGGAGGTATCAAGGGCAGCGGTTACGGAAAAGAGGGCCCGGAATCGGCCGTCCGGGAGATGTCGGTCGAGAAGGTCGTCACCTGGCATCGGTGACGGCCGCCGGTGCTCGAGCTGTGAAAGTGGAAGTGTTGCAATGAATCGACAGAATCCCGTCGACGTCGTCCTGGTCGGTGCCGGTCTCGCCGGCGGTATCACCGCCGCCGAGCTCGCCGCGGCCGGCCTGTCGGTGGTGTGCCTGGAGCAGGGCGACTGGCCCGACTACAGCAGAGCACGCGCCGATTTCGCCGATTTCGAGGTCACCGCGGATCTGCACTGGGCCCGGAACCCGAACACTCGCCGGGCCGTGGCCGACTATCCGGTCGACGATACCGATTCCGATATCAGCCCGCTGATGTGGAACGGCGTCGGCGGTGGGACAGTGCTGTATTCCGCCAAATGGCATCGACTGACCCCCGGTGATTTCCGGGTCCGGTCACTCGACGGTGTCGCCGCCGACTGGCCGATCTCCTACGAGGAGCTGGCACCCTTCTACGTCGAAGCCGAACGGCAGCTGGGCGTATCGGGGCTCGCCGGTGATCCCGCCTATCCGGCGGGGGAGGGGCCGCCCAATCCGCCGGTACCGATCCGGGCCACCGGCCGGCTCATGGCCGATACGCTCAACGACCTCGGCTGGCACTGGTGGCCCGGATCGAACGCGATCTCGACCACCGTCTATCGCGATCTGAAACCGTGCCGGCAGCACGGAACGTGTATGGCGGGCTGCCCGGAGGGCGCGAAGGCCTCCACCGATCTCACTCATTGGCCCGCGGCCCTGAGCCGCGGCGCGCAGCTGGTCACCGGCGCTCGCGCGTCCCGCATCCTCACCGAGAACGGCCGCGCGACCGGTGTGGAGTACATCGACCGCGACGGTCGCGTCGACGCCGTGTTCGGGCAGGCGGTGGTGTTGTGCGCCAACGGTCTCGGCACGCCCCGGCTACTGCTCATGTCCGCCGACGCCGATCACCCCGACGGACTCGCGAACTCCTCCGGTCTGGTCGGCACCCATCTCATGATGCATCCGTTCGGCGCGGTGGCCGGGGTGTTCGAACAGGATCTCGGCACCACCGCCGGATCCTGGGGCCAGCAGATCTCGTCGATGCAGTTCTACGAGACCGACGAATCCCGCGGGTTCGTCCGCGGCGCCAAATGGGGTCTGCAACCCACCGGCGGACCGCTCGGGATCACCCGCTCCTACCCGTGGTCGCAATCCGATGCCCCGATGTGGTTCGAGGATTTTCATACGACCCTGCGCAGCCGGCTCGGGCATACACCGATGTGGAGCATCGTCGCCGAGGACCTGCCGATGGAATCCAACCGGGTCACCCTGTCCGCCACCATATCCGATTCGGACGGGTTGCCGGCACCCCGGATCGAATACCGCACCGACGACAATTCGCGGGCCATGCTCGAATGGCATGCGCAGCGGGCCGTCGAATCCTTCGAGGCGGCCGGCGCGGTGGAGACCATCGTCGGCCCGATGGTGAAGGAGAGCGGCTGGCATCTGATGGGAACCACCCGGATGGGCGATGATCCGCGCACCTCGGTCACCGACCGGTACGGGCGCACCCACGATATCGACAACCTGTTCGTCTTCGATTCGAGCACCTGGGTGACCAGCGGCGGAGTGAACCCGGCCGCCACCCAGGCCGCGCTGGCCCTCTGGAGCAGCAGGCATCTCATCGAGACCAAGGGGCGGAAATGACGGTCACACCATCGGCTGCCGAACTCACCGACGACGATCGTGAAGCCGCTTACCTCCTGGGTGAGGAACTGATCCCGGCGCAGGACGGAGAACTGTCCGCCGACGAAGCGGGGGTCGCCGCGCGGTTCCTCGACGAGGTGCTCACGCTGCGCCCGGATCTCGTCCCGGGATTCCGGGCGATCCTGCGGGAATCCAGGGATCGCGATCCGCGCGATTTCTGCGAATCCCTCGCCGTCGCCGAACCCGGCCGGTTCCAGCTGCTGACCTTCGTGATCGCCGGCGCCTATCTGATGAGCCCACGGGTGCGCGACCGATTGGGGTATCGCGGTCAGGTCGGTGAACCCCAGGCGGGAGAACAGCAACGGGAGTACACCGAGGACGGACCGTTGCAGGTGGTCCGCGACCGCGGTCCGGTCTACCGCCCCACTCCTGCGGTGCGCCTGGATCCGGCTCAGCCGACGCGGTAGCCACCGCTCGGGTCGGCGAATCGTGCGTCGTCGAATCCGTTCAGCACCGCGGCCATCTCGGCCACCATGCGGTACATCGCCTCGACCGCGGCGTTCTCCTCGGCATTGTCGGACCAGGTGTCAGTGTTCATCCGAAGTCGCAGCGCGCACGTTCTGTCCGGTGGGCGGAACGTAGCTGTCGAGCCGACGGCCGATCGCGCTGCTTCCTCCTTTCCGGTGATCGAGTCGAGTTCCCGGCCTTCGGGGCCGAGCGGATGTCAGTCAGTGGTTGCTGTCGCGGCCGGTGCGGCGGGGCGCCGGAGGTGGTGGTCGGTTCGGCGCTGGAAGGCATCGCCGGCGCGCAGGACCGCGGCCTCCGCGAAAAGGGCGCCGGAGATCGACATCGACAGCGGCGTGCCGTCGTCGGACAATCCGATCGGTACGGCGAGCGTCGGATTGCCCAGCGGGTTCCAGTACGGCGTGTGCAGTGAGGGGAGGACGCCGAGCGGGTCGAGCGGATCGAGGGCGGCCAGCGCGGGCGCGCCCAGGTGCCCGGTCGGGGTGACCACCAGATCCACGGTGCCGAGCAGTTCGGCCATCCGCTGCGCGGCGATCCGCCGGACCCGCTGGGCCTGAACGTAGTCCGGGCCACTGATGGCCGCGCCACCGGCGAGGATGACGCGGGTCGCCCGGCCGTAATCGTTCCACCGGGTGCGCAGGGTGTGCCGGTGGTAGGCGTGTGCCTCGGCGAGCATGACGACGATATCGATGGCGGTGAGCTCCGGATACATGGGCACCTCGACGGGTACGACGGTGGCGCCGGATTCCCGCAGGGCGTCGATCGCGGCCCGGAACAGCTCCGGTTGGGCGCGATCGATACCGCCGGCCGCGTAGCGGTCGAGATCGTCGACGCCCACGGTGACACCGCGCAGGTCTCCCGTCAACGCTCCGGTGTAATCGGCGACGGGCGAGGGGGAGCTGTAGGGATCGGCGGTGTCGTGGCCCGCGATCGCGGCGAGAACCGCGGCGCAATCGGCGGCACTGCGCGCCATCGGGCCGATATGGTCGAGGGTGTAACCCAGCGGCACCACACCGGATTTCGGTACCCGCCCGAAGGTCGGCTTCAGTCCGGTGATGCCGTTGTAGGCCGCCGGGATCCGGATACTGCCCGCGGTATCCGTGCCGATCGCGGCGCAGAACATCCCGGCGGCGACACCGCTGCCCGAACCCGAACTGGAACCGCCGGCCCAGCGGGCCGGATCCCAGGCATTGCGCGGTACGGGGAACGGTTTGTCCGGATCGGGGGCGCCGATGGCGAATTCCATGGTGGTCGTCTTTCCGGTCACCACGGCACCCGCCTGTTCGAGCCGCCGCACCACCGTGCAGTCA
>JABFXT010000712.1 GCA_013361595.1 Nocardia sp.
GCGCGGCGCGCCCACCGCCGGGGCCCGGCGGATCGGGCTCCCATGACGGGGTCTCCGGCGTCTCGTTCGCGTAGTAACCCTCGGCGAAATCGTCGTCCGGATCCGGTCGCCGACGGCGGCCGCTACGACGCGATTCCTCGACGGGTGGGAACTGGTCACGGCCGTCCGCGAACGAGTCCGGATCGCCCAGCCGCGCCGGAGCGCCGTCGCCGGCCGGTCCCGCCGGGTACGGCTCGAGCGGGTTGTAGACGGTGATCGGACCCGACATCGGCGAATTGTTCGGATCCGGGGCGGCGTAGGAAACCTGCTCGCCCGCATAGCTTTGCGCACCGAAACCGGTGCCGTCCGCTTCCGCGGCGTAGCCCGCGGGCTCGTCCGTATCGGATTCGTCGGGTGCCGCGTGGGCGGAACCGTTGCGTTCGACGGCCGGGATGTCACCGGACAGATCGTCGACCGAGAGCCCGCGACCGCCACGCCGTCGCCTGCCGCCGCTGGCGGCAGGCTGCTGCCCGTTACGGGCGAGCAGTTCCGCTACCGACAGTTGATTGGAGTTCCTACTCATGAAGGCACCGTTTCGATCGGGCCCGCCGACGTCTTGCCGCCGGGCGCCGAACCGTTACCGGCCGCCGCTTTCGGTGCGCTCGTAGTCAGTGGTCCACCATCCATATCGGTATCCAGTTTGCGCAGGATCAGTCCTTCGCGCAGCGCCCACGGACAAATTTCCAGCGTATCGAGGGAAAGGGCGCGCATGGCCGCCTCGGCCACGAGCGCTCCGGCCACCAATTGCTGGGACCGGTCGGCGCTGACACCCTCGAGTTCGGCGCGATCGGAGGCGGTCATCCGGGAGATGAACGCGATCAGCTGACGCAGTCCCGAACCGGTGAGGGTCCGGCGGACCCGGGCTCCCGCGCCCGAAGGCGCCGCGCCCGTCAGCCGGGCGAGGGAGCGGAAGGTTTTGGATGTGCCCACTGCCAGATCGGGCCGGCCCGCTTCGGCCAGTTGTTTGGCCGGATCCACCATCTCCGCGGCGAGCCAGTCGCGGAGGATCGCGATACGCCTTTTGCTGGGCGGATCCTCCGGTAACCATTTCCGGGTCAACCGCCCGGCGCCCAGTTGCAGCGACAGCGCGACCTCCGGTTCCTCGTCCACCCCGCTGCTGATCTCGAGGGAACCACCGCCGATATCGAGGTTGATGATCCGGCCGGCGCTCCAGCCGTACCAGCGGCGCACCGCCAGGAAGGTCAACCGCGCCTCGTCCACCCCGGCCAGCACCCGCAGATCCACCCCGGTCTCCGCGCGCACCCGGCCGAGTACCTCGTCGGAGTTGGTCGCCTCGCGCACCGCGGAGGTCGCGAAGGCCATCAGTTCCGAACAGCCGGAGGTGATCGCCAGATTCGCCAGATCGGCCACCGTATCGACGAGTTTCTGCTCGCCCTCCGGGGTTATCCGGCCCGCGTCGTCCAGGCTCTCCGACAGCCGCAACGACTCCTTCGTCGAGCTCATCGGCATGGGGTGGCCACCCCTATGCGCGTCCACCACCAGCAGGTGAACGGTGTTGCTTCCGACATCGAGGACACCTAGACGCACACGCCCACGTTACTTGGTGCACCTGAACACCAGGCGACCCGGTTGTGGTGTTAGCGTTGAGGGTTGTGACGTCAGGCGCAGCCGCGAACGACTCCGTCCCCGCTCCGACCGACCTTCCGATGCCGAAGATGCGGCCGAGCCGGGAAGTACCACTCGACTTCCCACGCGAGTGGCTCGAATTCGTCGACCCCGCCGACGACGAACATCTGATCGCCGCGGATCTCACCTGGCTGACCTCTCGTTGGACCTGCGTTTTCGGCACACCCGCCTGTCAGGGCATCCTGGCCGAACAGCCCGATTGCGGCTGCTGTACGCACGGAGCCTTCCTCTCCGACGACGACGATCGCAAACGCCTGCGCAAGGCCGTCAAGATGCTCACCGCCGAGGAATGGCAGTTGATGGACGAGGCCCGCGACAAACACGGCAAGATCACCCGCAAGATGTATCTGGAGACCGACGAACTGGACGGCGAACCCGCCGCCCGCACCCGCCGGGTCGACGGCGCGTGCATTTTCCACAACCGTCCGGATTTCCCCGGTGGCGCGGGTTGTGCCCTGCACATCATGGCGCTGCGCCGGGATGTGGAACCGCATACGGTCAAACCGGACGTGTGCTGGCAGCTACCGATCCGCCGCACCCAGGAATGGGTGGACCGGCCCGACGGCGTGCAGATCCTGCGGACCGTGATCACCGAGTACGACCGGCGGGGATGGGGGCCGGGCGGGGTGGATCTGGACTGGTACTGCTCCGGTTCACCCGATGCCCATATCGGTGAGCGTCCGGTCTGGCAGTCCTATCGCTCCGAACTGATCGAGTTGATCGGGAAGCCCGCGTACAACGAACTCGAACGGCAATTGCGGAGCCGGGCGGGCAGCGGGACCGGGGCGGAACATCCGGCGACCACCCGGGCGCTGCGCAAGGCCCGCGAGAACGAGCAGCCCGCACGACCCACTCGAATAATCGGACTCGACCTGCGATAACGGGAGCACAGCATGATGCGGAGCCCCTGGATCCCATGGCCGGCCGGTACGGCGGCTCTGATACTTGCCGGCCTCGCCTGCGCCGCGACCGCCGCCGGCGCGGTTGCCGAACCCGCCGCCGACCCGCACCAGTTCTCCGATCGGACCGCCGAGTTCGTACCGCTCGGTGATCCGAACGCGCTGGCGGCCCGCGATGCCGGACGGCATCTCGTACTCAGTCCGCACGGCACCCGGCGCAGTATCGTCTGCCGCGGCGACGGGGCAGCGACGCCGTTCTACGACTGCGCCCAGGAAGACGGTCTCGGCTGGGCGCCGCTGCACCGCTCCGATACACCGGTCGGCGAGGTCTGGATCTATTTCCCCTGATCCGGCGGATCAGGCCTCCAGCTTGTACCCCAGTCCGCGGACGGTCACCAGATGTTCGGGGCGGGCCGGATCGGCCTCGATCTTCGACCGCAGCCGCTTCACGTGCACATCCAGGGTTTTGGTGTCGCCGACGTAGTCCGCGCCCCACACCCGGTCGATGAGCTGACCGCGGGTGAGCACCCGGCCCGAGTTGCGGAGCAGGTATTCCAGCAGGTCGAACTCTTTCAACGGCAGGGTCACCGGCTTACCGTTCACCAGCACCGTGTGCCGGTCCACGTCCATCCGCACCGGGCCGGCCTCCAGCACCCCGTTCTCGCTGCTGGAATCCAGTTCGTCGCCGGCGCCGCGGCGCAGGACGGCCCGGATCCGGGCGATCAGTTCCCGTGCCGAATAGGGCTTGGTGACGTAGTCGTCGGCACCGAGTTCGAGCCCCACGACCTTGTCGATCTCGCTGTCCCGCGCGGTCACCATGATGACCGGCACTCCACTGCGGGTCCGCAACTGTTTACAGACGTCGGTGCCGCTCATTCCGGGCAACATCAGGTCGAGCAGGACGATATCGGCGCCGGACCGGTCGAATTCGGCGAGCGCCGAGGGCCCGTCTCCCACGACCGTGACCTCGAAACCTTCCTTGCGCAGGAGGAAGGCGAGTGGATCGGCCAGCGACTCCTCGTCCTCGACGATCAACACACTGGTCATCTGCGTGCCTCCACACCGTTCGTTCGGCCCGGGCCCGAGGGGCGCGGGCTGGTTTCTCTTTTGGTCAGCACAGGCGGGCCGCCGGCGACGGTGCCGTCGGCCTCCTGATACGCGGGTATGCGCAGGGTGAATGTCGAGCCGGTGCCGAGTTTGCTCCACAGGGTGATCTCACCGTTGTGGTTGGCGGCCACGTGTTTCACGATAGCCAGGCCGAGTCCGGTCCCGCCGGTGGAGCGGGAGCGCGCCTTGTCGGAGCGGAAGAAGCGTTCGAACACCCGCTCCTGATCGTCCTTGGCGATTCCGATACCGCGGTCGGTCACCGCCATCGCCACATAGGAGCCGCGCACCGATCGGCTCACCGATACATGCGAGCCGCGCGGTGAGTAGGCGATGGCGTTCTCGACCAGATTCGACAGTGCGGTGATGAGCAGCGTTTCGTCGCCGAGTACCTCGAGCCCGCTGGGCCGGTCGGTACTGACCGTGATCCCGGCGGCCTCGGCGGCGGTCCGGGAGCGGTCCACGGCCTGGCTGACGACCGTATCGACGTCGACGACCTCGAGTTCGGGGAGTTTCTCGGCCCCCTGTAGCCGCGACAGCGCGATCAGTTCGGTGACCATCTTCCCGAGCCGGCCGGCTTCGGCCAGTACCCGCTGACCGAAATGCCGGACGGCCTCCGGATCGTCGGCCGTCTCGAGCAGCGCTTCCGCCAGCAGGCTCATCGCCCCGACCGGTGTTTTCAGCTCGTGGCTCACATTCGCGACGAAATCGCGGCGGGTGGCCTCCATCCGGGCCTGTTCGGAATCGTCGTCGGCGAACAACACGGTGAAGCTGGTCTCCTCCGGCGACAGCGGCCGGGCCAGGCCGCGTACCGCGATCCGGCCACGACCGGGCGTCGGTTTATCCGCCGTGAGATCGAACTCCGCCGTTTCGCCGGTGGCCAGCACCTTCTCCACCGCCAGCCAGGCCCGCTCCTCGAGCAACCGGTTACGGACCAGGCCGAGTTCCTCGGCGCGCGGGTTGACCAGCACGACATCGCGGTACTCGTCCACGACCGCGATACCGCTCTCCGAGGCCAGCACGATCAGGTCGAGAACCTGCGACATGGTGAGGCCGGAGTCGGCCTGCCGGCGCTGGGCCTGCCGCGCGTTCATATAGGGGATGACGAGTCCACCGACGGCCAGTCCGACAACAGCCGCCAGGACTGCCAGCAGTACGGCCTGGGGAACGCTCACATCAAGAATCGTACGGTCGACCACAGGTAAACAAACCCGGGGTCGGTGAAGTTTCGTGCAGGTCACGGGCGATTACTTCGGTGTTCGCCGGGCGTTTACTCGTTGTTCGGCGGCGAACAGGTTTCGATCGTCCCGGGCGTGTTCCGGTGCCGGAAACGCGGCCGAACCCCATTGCGTCTGGGACACAACAGGGTTCGTGTCATGCCCGGTGGCCGGTGTTCACCAGCCGGGGTTACCTCGCACCGGTACATTCACGAAACTGGGCCGGTTCGGATCGAGTTGTACGTGCTGCGGTTTCAGCCCGGTGTCGATGATCATCGGCAGCGGCGGCACACCCTTGGGCGCGTTGCCCGCGTAGACGTCCACCCGCAACCGGTGCCCCGGTTCGAGCGTCGCCTCGACGGCGGGTACCGCGATATCGTGTGTCGTCACTTCCCCGGGCACGGTGAGCCGCCGGTTCTCCAGCGTGGTGTAGGGCCGGGGGACGGTGTAGGCGCCGTTGGCGGATCGACTGCTCAGCGCGTCATCGATCTCACGCAGCGAAGCCATCAGTTGTCCCGACGACAGCACCCGGGACTGCCCGTCGGGCGCCACATCGTTGACCGTGACCGACCAGTAGCCGTCGCTCGCGTCCTGGACAGTCTCCAGGTGCACGGCCATGGGCCCGGTGACCTCGACGGCTTCGGTGACCGGCGCGCTGGTGAAGGTCAGCCCATTGGTCTCCTGGATCCGGGAATCGGCACCGCAGGCATTGATCACCGCGACCACGCCGGCCGTCGCCTGGCCGGCGTCGTTGGAACACAGCCCGGTGAGTCCCGGTGCGACGGTCAATCGGGCGGAGCTGTCCGCGACCGCCCCGAGCGAACCGTCGTGCACGCTGTGCCCGCCCGTTCCGCTGGGGGCCGCCGAAAGGTACATCCGCCGGTACTCGGCCGCTTCGTCGGCCGGTGCGCTCTCGCCGAACCCGGCCTTGGTCACCCAGCCTCCGCCCTGCTGACGCAGGGTCACCGGACCGTACTGATCTATACCGTTGTCGATGCCCTTCAACCATTTGTCGAACCAGGCACGTTGCAGCACGTCCAGACGCGGCGGCAGTCCGGGTTTGCCGGATTCGCTTCCGGAGTTGATGTGATAGGTATCGCCCATGAGCAGCTGCTTCTGCCCGGGCGGCAACGGCATCGCGTTGTAGATCTGCGATTCGGAGTAGGTGAACAGATCGTGCCAGCCGCCCGTCACGAAAGTCGGGACGTCGATCTGCGCCGGATCGCCGAGCCAGGCCTGCCGGTCCGGGCTGTCGCCCCGGATCATCTCCTGCAACCGCGGGTCGAGATCCTCCACCCGCGGTGTGGTGTAGGCGTTCAGGAACACGTCGAGATAGGTGAACGGCGAGGACAATCGATCGTTCAGCCACTGCTGGTCGAAGGTGCCGTTCAGCATCGACTGGATACTCGGCACCCATTTGGTCGCGTTGATCAGCGACATCCACAGTGGGATGAAGGCGAAGCCGAAACCGCCGCCGGGCATGAGCACGTCCTGCGCCAGATCGCTACCGGGGACTACCGGGAAGAGAGCCTTCAACGCGGACGGGTGCTTCTCGGCGGCCTGCAACTGGTTGATACCGGAATACGACATCCCGGTCATCCCCACCTGCCCGTCGGCCCACTGCTGCCGGGAAGCCCAGTCGACGACCTCGACCGTGTCGTCCTGTTCGCGTTGCCGCAACATATCCCAGACGCCCTGGGAGAATCCGGTCCCGCGCACATCCACGACGACTTGGACGTAACCGCTCTTCACCAACTGACGGTCCACCGCGAAATTGCGCATGGCCCCGCCACCGAGCGCCTTGGTGAGATCGGTCAGCCCGGACAGCGGGGTACCGGTCATATCGATATCGCGGGCCAGCTGCGCTATCGCGTCCGACGCACCCGGGATCGATCCCATATGGTCGACGAGGTTGGACACCAGTTTCGTATAGGGCGTCATATTGACGAGGACGGGCAGCCGGGTGTCGATCGGCCGGGATGCGGTATCGGCGGGCCGGTACACATTGGCCTTCAGCACCGTGCCGTCGCTCATGGTGATCGGCACATCCCAGGTGATGTGGACATTGGGATACTGCTGCGGCCCGTCGTGGGTGGCCGTCCATTGCGCCCCCGCCGCTCCCCCGTCGGGACCGGACGCCACCGGTGCCGCCCCGGCGCTACCGCCGAGCAGCGGTACCAGCAGCACGGTGGCGGCCAGCGCCACGGTGGCTCGCATCACAAACTTCATCGGTCGTGATCCATCTCTCGAACTGGTCGGATGTTCGAGAGCTTACACAGCGTTACCGGCGAGTAATGAGAATCTGCCCGGCAAGCAACAGGCCTTTCCGATCGCGTGATCCGAATATCATGTTCTCGCACAAGCCATACCGCGATTTACGGTGATACTCCACTGAACCACGGGATGGTCGTCGGCGATTCCGGTGCCGGTACGAAACAGCGCCGCAACCCGTTCCGGATCGCGGCGCTGTGGTTCGGACTACCTGCCGCCCTGGCTCGCGACGGCGGCAGCACCGGCGGCCGCGGCCTCCGGGTCGAGATACTCCCGGGGGCGCACCGGACGCAACTCGTCGTCCAATTCGTACCGCAGCGGAATCCCGGTGGGGATGTTCAGCCCGGCGATATCGTCGTCGGAGATCCCGTCCAGATGTTTGACCAGGGCACGCAGCGAATTACCGTGGGCCGCGACCAGCACCGTCCGGCCCCCGCGCAGTTCCTGCGAAATGGTCGATTCCCAGTAGGGGATCATCCGGTTCACCACGTCGAGCAGGCATTCGGTCCGCGGAACCTCGATACCGGCATACCGCGGATCGCCTTCCTGGCTGTACTCGTCGTCGAGTTCGATCGGGGGCGGCGGCGTGTCATAGCTGCGCCGCCAGAGCATGAACTGTTCCTCGCCGTACTCGTCCCGGATCTGGGCCTTGTTCTTCCCCTGCAACGCGCCGTAGTGGCGTTCGTTGAGGCGCCAGTCCCGCACCACCGGAATCCAGTGCCGGTCGGCGGCGTCCAGCGCGATATTCGCCGTGGAGATCGCCCGGCGCAGCAGCGAGGTGTAGACGATATCGGGCAGGATGCCGTGTTCGGCCAGCAGTTCACCGGCTCGTTTACCCTCGGCGACGCCCTTGTCGGTGAGATGTACGTCCACCCAGCCGGTGAACAGGTTCAGGGCGTTCCATTCGCTCTCGCCGTGGCGCAGCAAAACGAGGGTGTTCGTCATGCGGGCCATCCTGCCATGGCGCGATACCGGGTCCGCGCGCCCCCGGGGCCCGCTCCGGCCACCATCGGCTACGGCTCCCCGGACAATCCGGCCGCGAGGATCGCCGCACCGTGCAGCGTCGCGCCTTCGGCGAGGCGCGAGGGTTCCACCCGGAGCTCACGGATGAAACCCAGTCCCGCGTGCCGGGCAGCGGCCGCCCGCAACGGCGCCCACAGGGGTTCGCCGGAGTCGGCGAAGCCACCGCCGACCACGACCGTGTCCACATCGAGCAACGCGGCCGCGGAGCCGAAAGCGGTACCCAGTGCGGTACCGGCGCGGGCCAGCGCGGCCAGCGCGATCGCGTCGCCGGCCCGGGCATCGCGCGCGAGTTCCGCGCCCGTAGCTCCGGCCCAGCCCTGGGACCGCGCCCAGCGCGCGGACGATATACCGCTCGCCACCGCTACCAGGCACCCGAAACCGCCACAGGCACAGGGCACGTCCCAGCCGGGCACCACGATATGACCGATATGACCGGCATTGCCGGTGCGTCCTGTCGATACCCGGCCGTCCACCAGAATGCCGCCACCGATCCCGGACGAAACCGTCACCGCCAGCCCGTTCCGTAGCCCGCGCAGCGCACCCGCCCGGTGTTCTGCCAACGCCAGGCACGCCCCGTCCAGGGCGAACCGCACCACGGCGCCGGGAAAGAGCGCTTCGACCGCCGACACGATCGCGAAACCGTCACGCCACTGCGGAATATTGAGCGCGCGGGTGATACCGGCCGGAACGTCCACCGGACCCGCCGATCCGATCCCGACCGCGGTCACCGCCGCCCCGTCCGCCACCGACCCCAGCAGTGCCCGGCACACCTCCCACACATCGTGGTCCGGGACCGGAACCCGCCGGACCGCACTCGGCCGGCCCCCGGTATCCACCAATCCGGCGGCGAACTTCGTCGCCCCGATATCCAGTGCCAGAACCGCCACCGCACCTCCCGAAGTCCCGATCCGCAGAATCCGATTGTGACCCATCCACAATCGAGTGCCACGCCGTCACACCTTCGGAGGCGGCTGGTTCCGGTCAAGCGGCCCAGGGTCCGATTCCGCCGACCTTGTCGATCCGGATCCGGGTGAGCAGGCCGGGCGGTGCGTCCGGCGGCGGGAAGTCCGCACCGGGACTCGCGAGGGTTTTCGCCAGCTCCGCCAACAATTCCGGCGCCCCGCCCTCGACAATGCGCGCGGTCCCGGTGACCGACAGATACGGCCGCATGATCTCGCCCTTCTCCGCGGCCAGGATGGTGACCGCGACCCGGGAATCGCGGCGCACGTTACGGACCTTGCGGTATTCACCGAGGTGCGCGGTCACCAGCTCGTCACCGTCGGGTCCCTCCCGCAGCGCTACCCACACCACGCTGACCTGAGGACTTCCATCCGAATTGAGGGTGACCAGCGTGGCATCGGCACCGGCGCCGATGAATGCGCGTGCGGCATCGTCGAGTTTCATGCTCTCTTCTACCTGTCGCGCGGCCCGTTCATTCCCGGCGACCGCCTCGATCGTCCCTGGTTTCCGCTCCCGTGTTCACGGCGCGACGAGCGGCTCCTGCGCGTGGGCCCGGCGCAGCAGTTCGGCGAATTCGGGGGCCGGGGGCAGAGCGGCCGCTCCGATCCGGTGCACTGGTACGGCGGGGGTCCACGAGTTCATGACGACCGCACCCGCGAGACCGGGCAGATCCGGTACCGCGATCTCCTCCGTTCGCTGGGATACACCGAGCCGGTCCAGCTGCCTGCGCACCATGCGCATCATCGTCCCCGGCAACGCCTCGGCCCGGGGCCACACCACCGAATCACCGTCCCAGAACGCCAGATTCCAGATGGACGCCTCACTGAACCGGCCCGCGCGGTCGACGAATGCCGCGTCGTCGAACCCCTGCTGAACGGCCCGGCGCAGGTAATAGGTCTTGCCCACTTCACCGACGTGTTTCACCCCCGCGAGCGGCCGCTCGTACTCCACCACGGCCAAGGCGAGGGGACCGGACGGGCCCGACGCGGGCGGACCGGTCCGGACCAGGACCGAGAGATCGGCGTCGGCCGCCACGAATTCACCCGGCCGCGAGAACACGGTGGCGGTGAGCGAGACGTCGCCCGGGCTCGCGGCCAGCCCGGCCCGCAGGAAGTCGCGCATCCGGTCGTCGGGCAGCGCCCGGCCGAAGAGCTCCGCGGAAGCCTCGCGCAGCCGGTTCAGATGCAGATCCAAGCCACGGATCCGGCCGCCGCGCACTTGCGCGGCGGTGAAATGGGCGTAGCCGGCGAAGGCCAGCGGGGCCAGTTCCGCGGCCGACGCGGCGCGGCCGTCGAGCTGGGCGGTATGGACTGTCACAGCGTCTCCTGGTGCGCGAGCAGGGAATCGAGTGTGGTGATCTCGTCGGCGGTCAGCTCTGTGGCGGCCGCCGCCAGGTTGTCCCGCAGATGTGCGGGATCGGTGGTGCCGGGGATCGCCAGGACGTGATCGCCGCGGTGCAGCAGCCAGGACAAGGCGAGGCGGGTGGTCGAGATTCCGTGGGCAGCGGCGATCGCGGCCACCCGCGGATCGTCGCCGGCCGGGCCGAGAGTCAGCGGGAAGAAGGCGACGAAAGCGATACCCGCGGCGCGGGTGAGCTCGACGATATCGTCGTGGGTGCGGTCGCCGATGCTGTAGTTGTTCTGGACCGCGCTGATCGGGGCGAGGGCACGCGCCTGCGCGAGTTGCGCCGCGTCGACACCGGACACCCCGATCGCGCCGACCATTCCGAGCTGCCGGGCCTCGTCGAGGACCCCGAGTTGATCGGCCAGCGGTACCGTCGGATCGATCCGGTGCAGATAGAGCAGATCGATCCGGTCGGTGCGTAGTCGCCGCAGGCTCAGTTCCAGCTGCTGCCGCAGGTATTCCGGCCGGCCCACCGGCACCCACTCGTGCGGGGAGGGCCGGGTGTTACCGATCTTGGTCGCGATCACCACTTCCGACCTGACCGGGGCGAGCGCTTCGGCCAGCAACTCCTCGCCCGCACCGAACGCGTAGGCGTCGGCGGTGTCGAACATATCGACCCCCGCCGCGGCGGCGCCGCGCAGAAAGTCGATCAGCTCGTGCCGGTCGGTGGGTGGCGCCCAGATGGGCGCGCTGAGGCCGGCACGCTGATCCGGACGATCCGCCATACGCATGGTGCCGAGGCCGATACGGCGTACCCGGGACCCGCTGTCGAGAAGAAAATCGCTTCGCATGCCTCCACCGTCCACATTCACACGGTGTGAAGGTCAAGCGCCGGAATCAGCGCGGCCCTGACACGGTTGTTCCATCCGAGCGAACAGGAGACACCATGCGGATCGGCGAACTCGCGACGGCGACCGGCACCAGCCAGCGATTGCTGCGGTACTACGAGGAGCGCGGGCTGTTGACGCCCGAACGCACCACGAACGGGTACCGCCGCTATCCCGAGGCGGCGGTCGGTCATGTCACCCGTATCCGCCGCCTGCTCGCCGCCGGACTACCGATCCGCGTGATCAACGAGATAATCGACTGCGCCTGCGACGGTGCCGATTACGTCGAGCCCTGCATGGAACCCACCCTGCGTGCCGAACTCACCGCGCTCGACGGCAGACTCGACGACCTACAGCACCGGCGCGAAGAACTGCTCGGCCTCATCGAGCGCGTCGGTTCGCGCTGAGCGTCCGGCCCCCGGGCCCCCGGGGTCAGTTCGGAGCGTCGGAGTCGACCAGATGCTCGAAGGCCCGCAGGTTCTGCAACGATTCCCCCCGCGAAACCCGCCACTTCCATTCCTTACGAATGGATTCGGCGAACCCGAGTTCGAGCAATGTGTTGAAGTCCCCGTCCACCGCCTCGAGGATCTGCCCGAAGATCCGGTCCAGTTCCTCCGCGGTGACGGCGTGATTGGCGGCGCGGCCGACCAGGTAGATATCGCCCAGTTTGTCGATCGTGTACGCCACGCCGTAGAGGCGCCGGTTACGCCGCAGCAGATATTTGTAGACGCCTTCGAAATTCTCGTCCGGTTTGCGGCAGACGAACGATTCGAAACGCACTCCGTGCGCACCCAGCGTCAGCATTACGTTGGTCTTCAGTTTGCGCTCACCCGGTAGCACCGCGACGAATACATCGTCGCCGGGGTGGGTGTACTCGATCTCGCGGTCCCGCAGTGTTTCCTCGACGACCCGCGCGGTGGCCGATGCCTCACTCATCTGCGCACTCCCGTCCGGCGCCGCCACAGCGCCCGCGATCTGGCCTGGCTCTCGCCGAGGATAGCCGGACCGCGGCCGTAGCCGGTCAACGCGGCGGTATAGCTGTGCAGCAGTTTCTCGGCGGTATGCGCCCAGGAGAAGTCCGCCGCGTGCGTCACCGCCTGCGTACCCAGCGCGCGCAGCCGCCGCGGATCGTCGAGCAGGTATTCCAGCGCACCGGCCCAGTCCGGGGTGCGGTGCCCGGCGACCAGCAGTCCACTGTGCTCGTGGCGTACCGCGGTGCCCAGTCCGCCGACCGCGGCCGCCAGTACCGGTGTCCCGCTCGCCTGCGCTTCCAGCGCGACCAGCCCGAAGGATTCGTTGTAGCTCGGAACCGCGACCAGATCGGCGGCCCGGTACACCTGGACCAGCCGGTCAGGGGGCTGCGGCGGCAGGAACGTGACGTGGTCGGCGATGCCGAGTTCGGCGGCCAGTTCGATCAGCGCGTCCGGCCGCTCCAGACCGGTGCCCGACGGACCGCCGACGATCAACGCGCGCAATGGACGCCCCGGCCGCCGCCGGAGGGCCTCGGCGACCGCGCGAACCAGGACATCGGGTGCTTTCAACGGCTGGATCCGGCCGACGAACGCGACGACCTCTTCATGCGCCGCCAGCCCGAGCTCGGCGCGCGCCGCCGCCCGGTCGCCCGGGCGGTACTGCGTGAGATCCGCGCCCGGCGGCACGATATCGACCCGATCGGGCAGGGCTCCGTACAACTCCACCAGATCCCGCGCTTCCCGCGCGGTGTTGGCGGTGAGGCGATCGGCTTCGGCGATGACCTGCTTCTCCCCGATCTCCCGGGACACCGGTTCCGGGGAGTCCCCCTCGGCCAGGGCGGCGTTCTTCACCGCCGCCAGGGTGTGCGCGGTGTGCACCAGCGGCACCCGCCAGCGATCACGGGCGAGCCAGCCCACCTGCCCGGACAGCCAGTAGTGCGAATGCACCAGGTCGTAGTGGCCGGGTAGCTGCCGGGCCTCCTGACGCAGCACCTCGGCGGTGAACGGGCACAGCTGGGTCGGCAGATCGTGTTTGTCCAGGCCCTCGAAGGGCCCGGCCACCACATTGCGCACCAGCACCCCGGGCGCGGCCTCCTGTACCGGAGGCAGATCGGACGAGGTGGCCCGGGTGAAGATCTCGACCTCGGTACCCCGCTGGGCCAGTTGGAGGGCGGTCTGCAGGACGAAGACGTTCATCCCACCCGCATCGCCCGTACCGGGCTGTGCCAGTGGTGAGGTGTGCACCGTCAGTACGGCGATACGGTTCGGCCGTCGGTCCGGGCGTTGACTCACGATGTCCATATTGCACGGTGCAACGCGGCAGCCCGGCCCCTCCTTCCCCGGTCGTGAAAGTGATCACACCGCGCCGATTCGTCCCGCTCGCCGGGCACCGGCGTGCAGCCGCGGATCTCGGCCACAGAGCCGGACAGAACGGCGAAAGAGCTCGTCACGGACAATCAGGACTTCGCGTCGCATTCCGCCGCGAATTCCCGGACCTCGCGAACGAAGCGCGCCGGATCCTCGATGAACAGCCCGTGCTGCGCACCCTCCCAGACGACGGCCCGGCCCAGCGGAGCAGCATCGGCGATGTAGCGGCCGTCGGCCACCGGCACCACCGGATCCGCCGAACCGTGCAGGACGAGCACCGGAACATCGAGCCCGCGCAGGGTCGCGGTGTTGTCCACCTTGCGATAGAACAGCGCCTTGCGGACGAACGGCGGCGTCGCCAGGCTCGCGCCGAACAACCGCTGCGCGTCCGGGCCCTTGTCCGCGCCCGGACCCGTATTGGCGTTCCCGAACACGGAGAAACCGCGCACCGCCCGCCCCGCGCTCTCCTCGAACACACCGGGAATCGCCCGCTGCATCGATTCCCCCACCTCGGCGCCCGGCACCCCTTTGCCGATATTGGCCATCGACCCGGTGTAGACGACACCGGCGACCGCGCCCGTACTGTACTCGGTGAGATAGTCGCTGATCACGATCCCGCCGTAGGACCACCCCAGCAGCAGCGCGTCCGCTTCGATCGACTCGGCGGCCA
>JABFXT010000085.1 GCA_013361595.1 Nocardia sp.
GTGGGTCGATGATCTGCCGGGCGAGCATGCCCGCGGGAGTGAATTCTTGCCGGAGAATCAGCATATCGCCGAGGCGGCGGCGCGATTCCCGGCCGAGCGCGTCATAGGTGGAGGTGATCGTGTCGGTGCCGACGGTGGTGCGCACGACACGGCCGACGCTGTCGCGCTGCCATCGGACCGGAATGCCCGTCGGACCGATCCGGCCGGTGCGGTGGCCGTTCACATCGTAGGTCGAGTGAACGGCGTGACCGTTGCAGGTCTCGACGGTGATCCGGCCCAGCGCGTCCCGGGCGAACGTGACCGTGGCGTCCGCGTTGGCCGCTACGACGAGTCGACCCATGGCGTCGTAGGTGAAATATGCTGTGCCGGAAGCATTGTGTTGAGCCACGAGGTTCGCACGTCTGTCGTAACGGTAGGTGGTCTGTTCACCTACTCCGTTGATCTCGGCGATCAGTTGGCCGGCCGGATCGTAGCGGTAGCCGAGTGTTCGACCGTCGTAATCGCGCTCCGATATCAAGCGACCTGCTGGATCATAGGTGTACCGCCACTGCCGGTTCAGCGGATCGGTGACCGTTGTGAGTCGCAGTTCGGTGTCGTATTCGAAGGATGTGGTCGCTCGATCGGCGCCGATTCGGGTGGCGAGCCGGCCGAACGGACCGAAGATGTACCGGGTCGTGCGTTCCATCGGGTCGATATGCTCGATCGCGGCGTCGGCGTGGTGGTAGCGCCATGTTTCGACGGTCTCGTCCGGGAAGATTCTGCGCGCGAGTTTCCCGTTGCGGGTCCATTCCATCCGGGTGTGAGCACCGCTCGGGCCGACGATGTGGGTCGACCTGCCGAACGCGTCGTAGCGGTATCGATGAACCGCCCCGAGCGCGTCGGTGACCGTGATCGGTAGCCCGGCCGGGTCGGTATCGTAACGGGTCACGCCGCCCGCCGGATCGATCACCGCGGCAAGGGCGCCGTTGCGGTGCCAGCGGTAGCGCGTCGTAGCGCCGCATGGGTCGGTGACGGTATCGGGCCGTCCGGTGGACCGGTAGGAATACGACCAGAATCGGCCGTCGTATTGCGTTATCCGCGACGGCAGCCCGGGAGCACAGTAGGTGGCCGTCATTGTGGAGCCGTCGGCTCGGGTGACCGAGGTGATATCCCCGTGCGCGCTGTATTCGATCCGGGTGATCCGGCCGAGCGGATCGGTGCGGACGACCGGCCGCCCGGCCTGATCGAAAGAGTGAGCGGTGACGGCGCCCGTCGGGTCGGTCACTGCCGTGACCCTCAGCAGGGCATCCATCTGGAAGGTGGTGATCGCGCCGAGCGAGTTGCGGTACTCGGTGATCTGGCCACCGTCGATGGTCGGTCGATAACGGAACGTGGCTGCCAGCGAACTATCGCTACCACCCTGAGCGATACAGCGTCCGCGATCGTCGTAGCGGAAGCGGTATGCGTAGCCGGTGCCATCGGTCCATGCGGTCAGTCGCGCGTCGTCGCTGTACTCGAATGACATTTCGGTATCGAGCGCGTTCGACACCTGTCGAAGCATGCCGTGCGGGTTGTACTCGAAGGTCCGGATGCGCACCGGCGCCGCGGGCGCGGCCGGATCGACCAGGTCGAAGGCACGAACCGTGCCGCATGGATCCGTTGTCACCACCACTCGGTAGCCGCAGGAGTGCACGATAGAGTGCACATCACCGAATACGTTGCGCTGAAAGGTGATCCGATTGCCATGGCGGTCCGTCAGCGCTACCAGAGGGTAGATTCCAGTGCCTGTCCGGTCTGCCGTGCCCCGTCGATACGATCGGCGCAGTCCGGTGCGCGCGTCTTCCAACTGATAGTCGCCGGGTTCGGTGTAGCTCAGTGTGTACGACGTTGTCGGAGTCTCGGCAGTGACCGGGGTCGCCGTGCACGGGTAGGGGAACAGCAGGACCGATCCGTCTTCGCCGAACACCGCGATGTGCTCATCGCCCACTTCGATCCGCTGATCGAGCGTCGACGCCCAGTTCGGGCCGAAGCTCCGGCCCGCCGTATAGGAAGACAGATGGATGCGCATCAACCGCATCGCCAGCACGCCCGGCAGCAGGACATCCGTTTCGGCGAGGAGGACTTCGCCGGTGGCGACGTCCACCGGATCGCCGGCGGTGGTGCGGGTGTGCAGTTCGCGCGCCGCGACAGGCTCGTCCGCGCGGTCCCACCGGCCGTGCGGCCTCGAGGGTTCGACCGCATGCGTGGCCCGTCCGGGTCCGGTGCGGTAGCGCTCCGGGGGGCCGTTGCCGGTTGTTCCGGGTCCCTGGTCGCCGAGCAGCCGAACGCGGCTCGCTGCCGTCACATCTTTCCCGGAGAAGGTTTGCGGTGTGCTCTCTGTCAGGCGCGCGGTCTCGCCCAGTCTGCCGCTGAACCAGTCGGTCGAGCGGTAGAGAGCAGTGTCGATCCGGTCCGTCACCCGCCGCATTGTCGCGGCGGGCTCGCCGCTGCACAACAGGCGATCACCTCATATCTCTCGGACCCGGCGGCGGAATTTTCTCCGATGCGAGAGACAGGGGCAAATCAGCGTAGAAGTTGTATTTATCTGTGCTGCAAGCGAAATGGATGTTTGGATCTCGCTGATTTTCTGAACAATATTGACGGCTGGTTCGTTTCGCTCGACGAGGTCGTTCGGTGGGGTGTTCCCTCGGACGGCGGGGACTCTCGTGCTCGAGCGCGGCTGTATCCGGTCGGGCTGTCTGCGCCGACAGAGCGAAAGATCTGTCGGCAGTTGTCCGACGGCGCGGGTGCGATGGCCAACGCTCCGGCCGGCTTCCGTGCCGGTCTGGATCGGCCGCGCGCTGGCACGATCCGGTCCCGGCCCTGCTCGACAGCGCCGACCCGGATGCGGTTCTGCAGCACGACACCTCCGAGCTACCCGATCTGCACACCTACATCCGTGGCAGAGTCGCGCTTGTCGGAGACGCCGCGCATGCCATGGCTCCAAGCTCGGACAGGGCGCCTGTCAGGCGCTCGAGGATACCGTGACGCTGGCCACGGTCGTGGAACCCTCGGCATCGATATCGTGGCGCGCCGGACCGGACCGGATTCCTCCCGATCAGCCGGTGATATCGGCGTACATGCCGGGCTCGTAGGAGCCGCCCTGCTGCCGCACGATCACGCCGAGCCGGTTGGCCGCGTTGATCTGTGCGATCAGGGCGATCAACGCGGCGACCCCGTCGTCGTCGTAGTGCCTGCGCACCTCCGCCCAGGTCTCGTCGGATACCCCCTGGTGGGAGTCGGCGAGGCGGGTGCCCGCTTCGGCCAGCGCCAGCGCGGCTCGTTCGGCTTCGGTGAACACCGAGGCCTCGCGCCACGCGGCGACCAGACTGATGCGCACCGCTGGTTCCCCCGCGTACGCGAGATCCTTGCTGTGCACGTCTGTGCACCATGCGCAGCCGTTGATCTGGCTGACCCGCAGCGCGATAAGGTCCTGAGTGGCCTTGGGCAGCGCTGACTGGAGGATGACCAGGCTGGCATTGCCGAATCGCTTGGCGAATCTGGCGCCGAGGGCATTATCGGTGAGGGTGAAACGGGGTTCCATGACTTCGTCCTAGCTGTCGAGTACTGGCGTCATCGCCGTAAACGCACACAAGACGCCGTTCGATCGGCGGGCGTAACAGCGCCCGGGAAAATTCTGTGCGACAGTAGCCTTCGCGGCTTCGTGCGCACCGACCCGCATCCGGATCGCGGCGCCGGTCGAAATCACGTGCGTTCGGCGTCGGCTCGTGCTGGGATCGATCGCTGTGAACAGTCAACTGCGCGACGAAGCCGACTTGCTGGACCGGATGGAACGGAATCTGGCCGAACATGCCTGTCACCTGCATCGGGGCATGAGCGGTGCGACCGTCGCCGCGCCCGGTGACCTTCTGGTCGCCGACAGCGGCCTGGACGACGACACGTTCAACATCGTCGCCG
Organism: Nocardia sp.; assembly: GCA_013361595.1. Lineage (GTDB taxonomy): Bacteria > Actinomycetota > Actinomycetes > Mycobacteriales > Mycobacteriaceae > Nocardia. The sequence continues at coordinate 3,937 of JABFXT010000085.1, forward strand.
CGGCCCGGTTCACCGACACGGGCGCAACGGCACGTATCGCCGAAACAGTTCGGGCGCTGGCCCGCACCGGCCGCCGTTTCTCCTGGTGGGTGGGGCCCGCCTCGACACCACCGGACCTCAGCGCCCGGCTGACGGCGGCCGGGTTGCCGGAGTCCGAACATGAGACGGCGATGTGGGCCGAACTGGACGACACCCTGCCGCCACCCATCGTCGGAGGACCGGACATCCAGCTGGTGACCACGCGCGAACAACTTGCCGATTACGCCATGGTTCTCGCGGCGAACTGGGACCCGCCTGCCGACACCGTCCGCCGTTTCTTCGCCCGGGCCGCCCCGCGGGCGCTGGCAGTGGATTGCCCGGCCCGGTATCTGGTCGGTTATGTGGCGAGCCGTCCGGTCTGTTCCGCCGAAGTGTTCCATTACGCGGGAGTCGCCGGTATCTACAACATCTCCACCCTGGCCGCCCATCGCCGCCGTGGTTACGGGGGTGCGATAACGCTCGCGGCACTCCGCACCGCCCGGGACCGAGACCACCGCATCGCGGTCCTACAGGCATCCGCCGACGGTGAGCCCGTCTATCGGCGCCTGGGGTTCCGCGCCTGTGGCCGCTTCGCTGAACACACCATCGATCCCTGAACC
>JABFXT010000347.1 GCA_013361595.1 Nocardia sp.
ACCTACGACGGTGTGCGGAACTGCGTCGTCACCGTGCGGGACCGGCCGGGGAAACCTGTGCGGATGGGCGCCGGACTGCGGACGTCGAAGGATCACAGCAATGTGCTCATCGATGATGCCGATTACACCGAGTTCGCCGGCCCGGTGAAAGTCGAAGCGAAGGGCGAGTGCATCGACTGGGGCGGTCTCATCGGTGACGACAGGTGGCAGACCTTCGAGGTGCATTGCGGCTGAACCGTCCGACTGCCGCCGCGCGGACTCCTCACCGCCGGACTCGCCCGCCCGGAGGGAGCTCGGGCATACCGAACGCCGGAGTGGACCGAGGCGTCCGGGCCATCGCGTTGTGAAGGGGTTTTCCGGACAATAACTGGTGACCTGCAATTTTGATGAAAAAATGACATTTCACATCATTTGTGGGCTAGATTCCTGCTACGCCGGACAGTCGGCGATGAGAAGTCGGACAGTCGGCGATGAGAAGTCGGAGGAATACCGTGGAATATCTGGGCTCTGTCGCCGGGATCTTGCAGATGATCATCGGCACCATCCTTTCCAACACCGGATCGGGTGGTTCGGGCTCCGGCTGGTGAGCTTCGCGGATCCGGCTCGTCGTTCGCGTGCCGGATCCGCCCGGCAGCCGCTACCCGAGTGACGGCGCGAGTCCGCGCCTACAATCGACCGGGCACAGCCGCTGCCGTTCGCCGCAGGCATCGTGCCGGGACCGCATCACCGACTCCCCGGGTTGTGCCACGTGCGGTCAGACGTCGTCGATCCGGAAGAGCACACACCGGCCGGCCAGCGCGGCGAACTCGTCCGGGTCGTCGCTGGTCACCACGCCGGATTTGATCATGACCGGCACACCCGTGGGCACCAGGCGCGGAAACTCCCGCAGCACCGGCTCGCTTTCGGTCGCCGGGATCTCCACCAGTCGCACGGTGCGCTGCAGCCGACCGACCTTCAACGCCGCGGTATCGGCGGCCTGTACGTTCTTCACCCAGTCCGCGCCGGGAATCCCACCGAGCACATACTCGAGGCCGTCGTATTCGAACGGCGTCACCGGAGTCGTCCGGGGTTTACCCGATTTCCGCCCCGGCACGGTGAGCAGCGCCATCGGCAGCGACACACCTACCCGGCTGACCGCGACCATCGCCCGGTTGACCGGCTTGAGCCAGCGGGGGATTCGGACTTCGCGTTCGTCTGCCACATGCACTCCTGAGGTGATTCGGTATCGACGGCCCGCGCCGAGATGAGCGGCCCGGGGTCGAGATAGTACTTCGGCACGGACGCCGTCACCCGCCGGCGGTGGTCCCAGCACCGGTGAGTTCCCACCTGCCCGGATGCGGCCAGGAGCGTCGGGCTGCTGCCCGGTGCCCGCTGATCACCAATCGAATTCTGTTCGGTCGTGCCCGATACGGCCGGGCTCACCGTTGTTCCCCGGTGTCGTCCCACTGCCTGTCCTGCGTTGTTCGGACAGCGCTGTGTGGAGACCCGGCGGTGGGGCGTCGTGTGTTCGCGGAAGTGTTCGCGTGCCGGATCGCTGTGGCGGTAGCAACGCAGATGACAGCGATGCCCAGTGATCGGCGGATCGACAGAGTTTCGTCGAGGACGAGCAGCCCGGCGATCGCGGCGACCACCGGTTCCAGGCTCAGCAGGACCCCGGCGGTGGCGGCGGATATGCGCTCGAGTGCAGCCATTTCCAGTGAGTACGGCACCGCGGCGGACAGGATGGCGACGGCCGCACCCCAGGCGAGCATCTGCGGCTGGATCATGGTGGCTCCGTTGTTCGCGATCCCGGCGGGAAGCCACAGGCAGGCGGCGACAGGCAGGGCGACCGCCAGCGCGGAGTGCCCGAGGGTCCCGGCGAGCTCACGGGACAGCAGCAGATACGAGCCCATCGCGACGGCGGATGCTCCGGCCAGGAGCAGCCCCTGCCAGTGCAGTGGCCCGGAGGCGGGATCGCGGATCAGCCACAGTCCGGCCGCGGCGAGGGCGACCACCACGAGGTCACGCGCGCTGCGTGAACCTGCCACCGCGACCGTCAGCGGACCCATGAGCTGGATAGTGCTCGCGACACCGAGCGGCAGGTACTCCAGGGCGGGGTAGATCAGGTTCATCCCGGCGACGGCCACCCCGAACCCGGCAACAGCGGCGGCCTGGCGTCGAGTCCGGGGCCGGCGGATCGGACGGTAGAGTCCGACCACGATCAGGGCAGCGATACCCAGTCGCAAGCAGAGAACTCCGAGAGGGTCGAGCCGGTCGAACAGATGTTTACCGAGTGCCTGCCCGGATTGAGTGCAGAAGGCGGCGGCGAGGACCAGAAGCGGAGCCGGTATCACGTCTCCAGCGTCACCACCGATCGGTTTCAGGTCCATCGAAAGATCGGTGGCGAATTCGTTTAGCGTGGACTACATGTTCGATCTTCGCCGTCTGCTGGTACTGCGGGTCCTCGCCGAGCGGGGTACGGTCACCGCCGCTGCCGCGGATCTGCATGTGACCCCGTCCGCGGTATCTCAGCAACTGCGGTCGCTGGCCCGCGAACTCGGGGTGGAGCTGGTGGTCAGGTCCGGACGTAACGTCGAACTCACACCTGCGGCTCGGGCCCTGCTGGTCCATGCCGACGATTTGGGCGTCCGATGGGAACGCGCCCGCGCCGAGATCGCCGCCCAGGATCCGGTACTCGCCGGAAAGCTCCGACTGTGCGGGGTGTCCTCGGCCGCCGCCGCCCTGCTCCTACCCGCGGCCGCCCGGCTGCTCGGCGACCATCCCGGCCTCGATATCCACGTCCGGGAACTGGAAAGCGGCGAGTGTTTCCAGCAGCTGCTGGCGCAGCGCACCGATATCGCCGTGGTTCTCCCGGCGCACAGTCCGCCGGCCGACGATCCGCGCTTCGAGCAGCAGCCGGTATTCGACGACGTTCAAGATCTCCTCGTACCCCGAGACCATCGCCTCGCCGGGCGCAGTGAAGTGCGGCTGTCCGACGCGGCCACCGAAGGCTGGATCGTCGAGCCCGAGAACAACGATTCCTACGATCTACTCGTCGCCGCCTGCGCCGCCGCCGGGTTCACCCCGCGGATCACCCACCACCTCAAGGAGTGGTTCGCTGTATCCGCCGCCGTCGCCCACGGTTTCGGTGTCTGCCTGCTCCCTCGGCTGGTGCCGGTCCCCGAGCACCATCGAACAGTGCGGATCCGACTGTGCGGCAACACACGACCGACTCGTGTGATCACCTCCGTCATCCGCCGCGGCAGCCGTGAACACCCCCGAATCGCCGCGGGCCTGCATACGATCGGTGCCGTCGCCGACGAGCTGGCGGGGCAGTAGGCCGGAGACCGGAGACGGGGCATGTGCTGCTCGTCCGGGCCGGTTCCGTCACGCCCGCGTCGTTCGATCCGCTCGATCCGCTCGATACGCGGAACGGGGTGCGGATCGCCGGCGCCGTGTTTAGAAGACCGGGCACCGGCTAATGCGCGGCGGGAGACGAACCGACACGGAGGTGGAAACGATGGCTTCTCTGCACGCGGTCGCACTGGTGTGCACCCTGAAGAAATCGCCCGGGGAGTCCAGTAGCGACCGGATCGCCCGGCAACTCCTCGCCGAACTGGGCGAGCACGATGTCTCCGGTGAAGTGATCCGCGTGGTCGACCACGATATCCGGCCGGGTGTGAGTGCCGACGAAGGAGACGGCGACCAATGTCCGCAGATCTGTGAACGGATCGAGTCGGCGGATATCGTACTGGTCGCGACCCCGACGTGGTTGGGACATATGTCGTCGGTGGCACAACGAACTCTGGAACGGCTCGACTCGGCGCTGTCGGAAACCGACTCGCAGGGGCGGCCGGCGATGTTCGGCAAGGTCGCTCTGGCCGCGGTCGTGGGCAACGAGGACGGCGCGCACAAGATCGTCGCGGACCTGTTCCAGGGGCTGAACGATATCGGGTTCACGCTGCCCGCCCAGGGCGCCACCTACTGGAACGGTGAGGCGATGAGCGGCGTCGACTATCTGGACCTGGATTCCACACCGAAGGCGGTGGCCTCCACCAATGCGACTGCGGCGCGCAACGCCGCCCATCTCGCGCGGATGCTGCGCGCCGAGCAGTATCCGGCGGAATGAGCACGCGATCGACGTGTGCTGAACGATCCGGGGGAGCATGTCGACGACGAGCTGTATGCGCTACCGGAGTTCGTCGAGGCCGAACAGCGGACCGGCGCCGACCGCGACCGGGTCGCGCCCGAGGGCTCGGAACAGTGACCAGACGGTGACCTGAGTGGCGGTCAGCACCGGTACCCCGGCGGCCTCGGTGAGAGCCGGGGTGAGGTGATCTGTGTGTAGCGCGGTTTCGGGAAGCAACACCGCTTCGGCCGCCGGATGCGCGGCTCGGGTGACCAAGTCGATGATGCGCTCGTCGCCCCAGCGAGCCAGGTCATAGTCGGTGCGGGCATTCGCGTCGACACGGTGCACGACCGTCGCGTCCGTTTCTGCGAGGTGGCCGATGAACGCATCGGTGAAATGTGGTGGATAGACCGATGCCACACTGACCCGGGTGGGTCCGAGACGGCGGACCGCGTCCTGGTAACCC
>JABFXT010000896.1 GCA_013361595.1 Nocardia sp.
CGATCCGGCGCTGCGCACCCGGCTCGGCGCGGCCGCCCGCGAGCGCAGCGCCGAGTTCGGTATCGCCGCCACCGCGCAGGCGGTCGCCGGACTGCTCGGCGAGGTCACGGCACGGCGGGCGGTGCGCGCCCGATGAATCCGCCCGACCAGCACACCATCCCGATCCGGATCGTCCATCGGCACTATCCCGTGTCGATGGACGGCCTGCGTGTCCCCGACTACGACCTGCCGACCGAGATCATCCCGGCCTTCGCCGACTGGCCGACCGAGAAACTTCCGGTGATCACGGTCGTCCCACCCGCCGATCCGGGCCCGCGGACCGGATCGGCGCGGATCCGCGAACTCGCCAAGGTATTGCGCGATATCGCCTACGTCAGCTTCGGGAAGTACGGCCAGTACCTGGTCACCGTGGCGACACTGCCGCTGATCGCGCGCCTGCTCGGCGCGTCCGGGATGGGTCTGCTGGCCATCGGGATGTCGGCGTACTTCATGGGCTCGCTGATCGTGGATCTGGGGATCACCTCCTATCTGGCCGCACGCGTCCAGGAGTCGGGTACCGACCGGGACGTGGTGAACCACACCCGGGGTACCTACCTGGCCATCCGGGGCGGCATTCTCGGAGTGCTCGCGGTGGCGCTGGTGACGGCGGTAGCCGCGGGCGCGCCGGAGTACCTGGGCATGGTGTTGCTGGGGTTGTTCGTCGGTGGTTTCTGGTCGATGTCGGAGGACTGGGTGCTGATCGGCCAGGGCCGGTTCGGCGCGTCCACGCTGTACCAGTCGATCGCCCGGGTCGGCTACCTCGTCCTGCTCCTCACGCTGCTGCCCCGGTTCCCCACCGCACCGATGGCGATGCTGTGCCTGCTCGGTTCCTCGGTGATCAGCCTCGCGCTCACCTGGTGGGATACCTGGCGCGGGTTCGGCGCGCCCGGGCGGCCGCGCGGGGCATGGAAACTCGTCCGCGCGGCGCTACCGGTGGTGACGGGGCGCCTGCTGGTCACCAGCTACGGGCAGGGCGCGGCCGCCGTCTACGGCGCGGTGCTCAACGCGGCCTCCCTCGGCCTGTATTCCGCCGCGGACCGACTGGTGCGGGCGGCGCAGTCGCTGCTGGATCCGATCGGTTTCGCCCTGCTGCCCCGGATGGCCGCCCGCGGCGGCGACGAACGGTTCTGGCCGGCCGCGTTGCGCGCACTGGCCGTCTGTGTGGCCGGGGCGTGCGTGGCGAGTGCCGCGCTGTGGTTGGCGGCACCGCTGGTGATCGGACTGGTGTTCGGCGACGAATTCGGCGGCGCTGCCGGGGTGTTGCGCCTGGAAGCGCTCATTCTGCCGGCCACCACGGTCACCTCGTTCGTCACCACCGCGATCCTGCCGGTCCGCCAGGACACCGTCGGGGTGCTGATCGGATCGGCCACCGGCACGGTCGTCGCCGCGGGCGCCCTGCTGCTCACCCTGCGTACGCATTCGGTGTGGACGCTGGCCGCCGGGATCGTGGCCGCGGAATTCGCGGTGGCCATCTGGTATCTCGCGCGCATGCGCGCACTGATCGTGCGGGAACGCGCCGCGGGCAGCCCCGTGCCCGCCGACGCGCAGAGGAGAGGGACGCGATGAGGATTCTGTTCGTCGGCGACGACTGGCTCGGCAGCAACGCCCGCTCGCTCGCCGAGGGGTTCCGCCGGCTCGGCCACGAGGTGATCGTGGTCGACTCCACCCCGGTGACGCTGCCACCGCGGCTGTCGCCGTCGTGGTCGTACGCGAAAACCGGTGAGCGGCGGGCGCCGTGGACGGTGGACCGGGTACACACCCGGCTGGAGCGGGCGGCCGCCGAATTGCATCCCGACCTGGTGTTCGGTTTCAAATCGGTATTCCTGGACCAGTGCCGGCTGCTGGAGATCCCGGCCGCGATGCATGTGCACTACAGTCCCGACGACGTCTCGAATCCGGCGAACACCACCGCGGATTACCTGGCGCACGAATCGGACTGGGACATGGTGGTCACCACCAAACGGCACAACCTGCCCGAACTCACCGACCGCGGAGTTTCCCGGACGCTGTTCGTGCGCAGTGCCTACGACCCGGCCTGGCATCATCCGGCGGCCCGGCGCGGCACCCGCCAGTTCCTGGTCGGCTTCATCGGGGCCTGCCGTCCGGACCGGCGGCCCGGCATCGTCTCACTGGCACGCACCTACGGGTCGCAACTGCTGGTGCGGGGCCCCGGGTGGCGCCGGGTGCGCCAGTTGCAGACGACCCGCGCCGCCGTCGCGGGTCCGGTGTACGGCGAGGATTTCGCGATCGCGGTCGCCTCGGTGACGGCGAATCTGGTGCTGCTCAACTCCGAGAACCGCGATACACACACCTGCCGCACTTTCGAGGTACCGGCCTCCGGCGGGCTCTTCGTCGGCGAACGCACCGACGAGCACGCCGAACTGCTCGACGACGGAACCGAGGCGTTCCTCTTCTCCAGCCGGGACGAACTCGACGAGATACTCGAACGCTGCGCGTCGTACCCCGATCAGGCGGCCAAAACCGCCGAAGCCGGGTTCCGGCGGATCGTCGAGGGCGGGCACACCTACACCGATCGGGCGAAGGAGATCCTGCGTGCGCTCGAATGATCCACCGGTCGTGGGACGGTGCCGATGCTGATCCCGCACCTCGTCACCTCGAACGGACCGCTGCTGGTGGTCGTCGCCGCGCTGGCGACGATGGTGATCGCCGCCCTGCTCACCCACGGTGTGCTGCGAGTCCTGCTGATCGCGCAGGCGCTGTACTGGGCGATGTCCTATGTCGCGCGCCCGGTGGTGCTGCTGATCGTGCGTCCCGATCCGCATTTCGGCGACAATGTGGCCGACCCGCGCCTGGCCGATATCGGTTACGACGTGGGTATCGAAGCGGCACTGCGACCGGTTGCGTTCGGGCTCACCGTGTACGCGCTGATCGTCCTCGGTTTCGTGCTGTGGACGCGGCGCCGGCCGCGGCCCGCCCGCGCCCCGCTGGCCGGTGATCCGGATCTGATCGCGACCCTCTGGGTGCTGTACGCGCTGGGTACGTGCGCCCGCCTGCTCAGCGTCGCCTCCGGCGCGGCCGGACAGGCCGGCGACGTGCAGAGTGCATCGCCGGTCCTGTCCCTGCTCACCATGCCCGCGACCCTCGGCGCGGTCGGACTGATCGTCTTCGCGCGCCCACCACGGGAATCCGCGACGATCGCCGTCCTGGGTGTGCTCATGATGGGTGAGTTGTGGTGGACCACGGCCACGGAATCGAAGACACCGATCCTCGGGGCGGCACTGGCGGTGGCGGTGCGGTTCGCGCTCACCGGGTGGACCCGGGCGAAAGTACTCGGGATCGGTGCGGTGTCGGTGACCGGTATCGCCGGATTCGACACACTGCAGTCTCTGAAGACCTCACCGTATCTCCGCGCCGAGGCAGCCGCTGTCGACGGCGCCTACCCCGAGGGAGTGCGGCCGTTCCTCAGCCTGCTCCGCCGGTTCGACCTGCTCGAAGCCGCGACCGATGCCTACTACATCGGACCGTACTCGTGGCTGAGCCCCGGCGAGGTGATGGGGCATCTGGCCCGCAGTATGGTGCCCGCCCAACTGCTGGCGGAAGAGAAACTGCATGCCGGGACCGCCTGGGCGACCGAGGTGCGCGGCGCCTCGGTCGATATGAGCCAGGTATCGGTATCGCTGGCCGAGGGCAATATCAGTGAGGGGTACGTGATCGGCGGCCTGCCGGGGGTGGTGGTCGGCGTCGCGTTCACCGCGGTCGTCCTGGTCGGGTGGGCGCGGTCGCTGTACGCGCGCCATCTGGTGCCGGTGCTGTTCGGTATCGCGTTGATCGAGGTCCCGGTGGTGTTCGAGCGCGGCATGCTCGGCAGCGCCGAAACACTCGGCAAATATCTGCAGGTCGTGATCCTGGCCTGGCTGGTCCGGCTGGCGGTGGGGCATTGGCGGCGCACACACGGACCGCCCGGCGCACCTGATCGAGAACTACCGGCCGGCCCCGCCGTGGCACCGGTCGGCGCGAGCGTGGGAAGTGAAGGAAGACAATGATGGAACTGCCCGACTACCTGCGCCTGCTGCGCCGCTACTGGGCGGCGCTGCTGGCGGGTACCGCACTCGGTGTGGGCCTGGCCGCATACCAGGTCGAATCGACACCGGCGACGTACACGGCCACCAGTACCCTCTACATTTCGATGGCGACCGGCACCTCGGTCGCCGACTCCTACCAGGGCGGTCTGGCCGCCCAGCAGCGGGTGCGGTCCTATCTGGAGCTGATCAGCAGCGACCATGTGGTGGACCGGGTCATCGGCCAGCTCGGCCTGAACCTGGACCGCGAGGAACTGCGCGCCGCGATCGCCGCCGACACGCCGCCGGCGACTTCGCTGATCCGGGTATCGGTGACCGATGAGGACGCCGAGACCAGCCGGGTCCTCACCGACCAGGTGGTCGCCCAGTTCCGCGCCCTCGTCGACGAACTGGAGACCATCGAGGTCACCGCCGCCCCGGCCGCGCGGGTCGCGGTGGTCGATGCGGCGCAGGCCCCCGCCGAGGCGGGCGGTCCGGGCGGCTCCCGGCAGTAC
>JABFXT010000109.1 GCA_013361595.1 Nocardia sp.
CCGGCACGGAGGCTCGCGGCCCGGTCGCGGTGACCGTCGTCCACCCGTCCCGGCCGGGGCTCGAACGCGGGCCACCCGATGACACGGCGGGGCAACACAGTACGAGCGGGGCAACACGGTACGGCACGAGCGCAACGTAGGACGTTACGAGCGAGAGGGTCGGGTCATGAGTGTGTCGGGAAGGTCCGGATCACCGGCCGCGGTGGTGCGCGCGGGATACGAGGCGACCGGCGGGCTGCACGATGCGGTGCCGTGGTACCCGGCAGCCGACGCGGACACGATACCCAGCGAATCCCCGCTGCCCGGGCGCACATCGACGGTTAGCATTGTGTGCTCGACACTCCCGGGTGCGTCCCTCGGTGCGCACCCGCTTCGGGAGGCGTCGGCGGGTGCGCGGATCGGATTCCGCGGTGCGCGCACCGCCTTCGGTACTTCCGGGTACGGGAGGGCTGGGCTCGCCACCGGCGACGCCCGTACGCACGCGCTCGGCACCCACGTGCGCGCTACCGGGATCCGGCTCGCCGCAGTACGACTCGCGGCCGCGTCCCCGGGGCCGTTCCGGTGATCACGATGACCAGCCGCGTGCGGCCGACCACGAAGGGAGACCCGAGCATGGCCCACAATCGAGCCGGACGGCCCGCCCGCCCCGGCGATCTGGTGGATGTTCCGTGACCGCGTACTACAGCCGAGTTCCCGACCCGGCGGATCCCACCCAGCGGGTGATCTTCGGTACCTCGGGGCACCGGGGTTCCAGCCTGGACGCGACCTTCAACGAAGCGCATATCCTGGCCATCACGCAGGCGGTCGTCGAATACCGGGCGACCCGGGGGATCACCGGTCCGGTGTATCTGGCCCGCGATACCCATGCCCTGTCCGAACCCGCCTGGACCACCGTCCTGGAAGTGCTGGCCGGCAACGATATCGGCGCCGTGGTCGATGCCCGCGGCCGCTACACACCGACACCCGCGCTGAGTCATGCGGTGGTACGCCACAATCGGGACGGGGCGCGTCCGCAGGCGGACGGCATCGTCGTGACACCGTCGCACAACCCACCACGCGACGGCGGAATCAAATACAACCCCCCGCACGGCGGCCCGGCCGATACCGGTGCCACCGACAGCATCGCCGAACGCGCCAACGAACTGTTGCGTGGCGGCCTGGCCGGTGTGAAGCGTGCCCCGCTGACCCGGGCGATGGACGCGGTCGGCCGGTACGACTACCTCGATCACTACATCGCCGATCTGCCCGCGGTGCTGAACCTCGACGCGATCCGGGGGGCGGGGATCCGGCTCGGCGCCGATCCCATGGGCGGTGCCAGTGTCGACTACTGGGAGGAGATCGGCCAGCGTTACGACCTCGATCTCGAGGTGGTGAACCCGAGCGTGGACCCCACCTGGCGTTTCATGACGCTCGACAGTGACGGTCAGATCCGGATGGATCCCTCGTCCCCGCATGCCATGGCATCGCTGGTCGCCATCCGCGACGACTACGACATCTCCACCGGCAACGATGCCGACGCCGACCGGCACGGCATCGTCACCCCCGACGGCGGGTTGATGAACCCGAACCATTTCCTGGCGGTGGCCATCGAATACCTGGTCGCCAACCGGCGCGGCTGGGACGCGCTCACCAAGATCGGCAAGACCGCGGTCACCTCCTCGATGATCGACCGGGTGGTGAGCGTGCTCGGCCGCGACGTCTACGAAGTGCCGGTCGGATTCAAATGGTTCGTGCCGGGCCTGTTCAGCGGCAGTCTCGCCTTCGGTGGTGAGGAGAGCGCCGGCGCGTCCTTCCTGCGGATGGACGGCACCGTGTGGACCACCGAGAAGGACGGCATCCTGCTGGCCCTGCTCGCGGCCGAGATCGCCGCGGTCACCGGGCAGAGCCCGTCCACCAGATATCACGAACTGGAACGCCGCTACGGCAGCCCCGCCTACGCCCGGATCGACGCGCCCGCCGAACCGGAGCAGAAGAAGTTACTGGCCGGCCTCAGTCCCGAGCAGGTGAGCGGCGACGAGATCGCGGGCGAACCCATCACCGAGGTGGCCACCCGCGCCCGGGGTAACGGGGCGGACCTGGGCGGACTGAAGGTGAGCACCGAGAACGCCTGGTTCGCGGCGCGGCCCTCGGGCACCGAGAACAAATACAAGATCTACGCCGAGTCCTTCCACGGAACCGAGCACCTCGCGCGGGTCCAGGAGGCGGCCCGGGAGATGGTCGGGCGCGTGCTGGCCGGGGGGTAGGCCACCGGTCGCCGCGGCGGGCAGGCGGAGAACCCCGCACCGACGCGGGGAATTGTGAGGTCCGCCCCGGTGTTGACTGCCGGGGTGAGTGGTGAGGCCGTGGCAGATGATCGACCCGGGTCCGGGAGTACGAACGGATCGGGCGCAGCGGCCACGGTGCGAGCGCCGCGATATCGGCGCCTGATTCCGGTCCGCCGGACCGCGAATCCCTCGGCGAAGCCCCCGCTACCCAGCGAGATCTGGGTACTGATCAGCGCCGCATTCTGTGTCGCGATCGGATTCGGCCTGGTATCGCCGGTACTGCCGCAGTTCGCGCTCAGCTTCGGGGTGGGGGTCGCCGCCGCCTCGGCGATCGTCAGCGCCTTCGCCGCCATGCGTCTGCTCTTCGCTCCGGTCAGCGGCCGGTTGGTGCAGTTACTCGGCGAGCGGCGGATCTACCTGGTCGGTCTGACTATCGTGGCGGTGTCCACCGGTGCGAGCGCCTTCGCCCAGACCTACTGGCAACTGATGGTGCTGCGGTCCCTCGGCGGCGTCGGGTCGACGATGTTCACCGTCTCGTCGATGGCGCTGGTGATCCGGCTATCCCCACCCACCGAACGCGGCCGCGTCACCGGGCTGTGGTCGACCTGTTTCCTGATCGGCGGGCTCTCCGGGCCCCTGATCGGCGGCGCGCTCGCCGGCTTCGGGCTGCGTGCCCCGTTCCTCATCTACGCGGTCGCGTTGCTGCTGGCGGTCGCGGTCGTCTATTTCAACCTGCGCGACTCCCGTATCACCGAATCCGAATCGGGCCGTGACGTGACCACCGTCAGCTTCCGGCAGGGGCTGGCCCGGCCGGAGTACCGGGCCGCCCTGTTCTCCAATTTCGCCAGCGGTGCCGCGGTGTTCGGTGTGCGGATGGCGCTGGTGCCGCTCCTGGTGGTGGAGGTGCTGGGCCAGTCGCCCGGTATGGCCGGTGTCGCGCTCACCGTGTTCGCCGCGGGTAACGCGACGGTACTGTTCTTCTCCGGCCGGTTGTCGGACCGCTACGGCCGCCGCCCGCTGCTGATCTCCGGTGCGCTGGTGTGCGCGATCGGCACCACCGGCCTGGGCCTCGCCCCGGATATGACCTGGCTGCTGGCGACCTCGTTCGTCGCCGGGATCGGTTCCGGCCTGCTCACCCCCGCCCAGCAGGCCGCTGTCGCCGATATCATCGGCAACCGCGCCCGCGGCGGCACCATGCTCGCCGGTTTCCAGATGGCCCAGGACCTGGGCACGGTGCTGGGGCCCATCGTGGTCGGCGCGATCGCCCAGCGACTGTCCTACGGTGCCGGTCTCGCTGTCACCGGGTCGTTGCTCGCCGTCGCCGCCCTGGCCTGGCTGGTCGTACCCGAACCGATGGATCGCGCACCGGCCGCCCCGGATCCGGCTCGCTCCGGTGTCACGGAACCGAAGTCCACCGCCCACGACGCCACCGCCGTCCAGACCACCGCGGGACCTCCGGCCGCCGGCGGACTGTCCGGCGAACCGGAAACCCGGCCCTGACCCGCGCCTGCCGGATTCGCACGTGACCGGTTCGCCCGGATACGGCAGAGTGGTCGCGTGAGCAACTCGTCGCCCGACTACACGCCGCGGCCGATGTCCAACCGGACTACTTACGCCCTCGGTGCGCTGGCCCTGGTCCTGATCGCGCTGATCGTGGTCTTCGCCTACCGCTGGGGCAGTCGCGAGGACGCCCAGGTCCGCAACGACGGCTACGGTGCGGTGCACAACGAGGCGGTGACCGCCGCGCTGCAGAGCGACGGCGGTATCCGCCTCGGCCGTCCCGAGGTCCCCAAGACGATCGAGATCTACGAGGACCCCATGTGCCCGTCCTGCGGCACCCTGGAAACCCTCTACGGGCAGGAACTCGCGCAGAAACTCGACGAGGGCAAACTCGCCATCCGCTACCGGTTCGTCAATTTCCTCGATCCCAAATCCTCCAGCGGCGACTACTCCACCCGCGCGATCGCCGCCCTGCAGTGCGTCGCGGACACCGGGTCCGGCATCACCTACTCGAAATTCCACGAGACGCTGTTCACCACCCGCCAGCCGGACGAAGGTTCCGAGCTCAGCGACGAAGACCTGCTCGCTATCGCGACCGAGTCCGGCGCCACCGAACCCGCCCGCGAATGCATCACCTCCGGCGCCCGCCGCGGCCAGGTCGCGGATCAGGCAGCGGCCACGCTCGACGATCTGACGGCCGCCCTCGGCGGTGCCGCGGCCACCCCCAGTGTGTTCGACGTCGCTACCAAGATCGACGTCAACGAACCGGACTTGGTCCAGCAGCTGGCCCCGTGACCTCGGCGTT
>JABFXT010000093.1 GCA_013361595.1 Nocardia sp.
GTACTCACGGACCCGCAGCCACTGCGTCGTGTTGTGACAGCGTGGGCACGTCCGGGTTCCGCCGGGGCCGAGGTCGCGCCGCTTGGTGCCGAACCCGAAAATGAAGAACATCAGCCCAGCGTAGAGGGGAGAGGCGCGCGGCCGCAGAACTCTTCCGCCGCCGCGGTTCTCGCCTTCGATATCCGGACGAGCACGCGGTTTCCGCCCGGTTCGCCACCGCGTACCCCATCGCTGGGAGAACCGGATCAGGCGTCGTTCACCCCGGTCGCGTGGCCACGACGGCGAAGTTCAGTGGAATCCGCGGCGCTTCCGGCGACAGTGTCCAGCCCTGCGGGCACGGCACCAGATCGGGGAAAGCGGGCCAATCCATGAACGGCAGTTCCTCGACCGCCTCGATCCGCAGACCTGCCCGCAACAGCGCGCCGACCACGTCACCCAGGCCGTGGCGCCACTCGGACACCGTGTCGTGCGCGATCTGCCCGGCCGAATCCTCGGTATAGCTGCCCGATTCGATATAGGTGCGCCGGCCACCGCCACCCAGGTAGTCGTCGGTGATCTCCCAGGGCTCGAATTCCATGGCCCCGAGGATCGGATGGTCGTCGCGGATCAGGAACACACCACCGGGTTCGAGGAGGTCGTGGATCGATCGTGCCCAGTCCCCCAGCTCGGGTAGCCATACGATCGTTCCAGCGCTGGTGACGACGCGGTCGAATCGCCTGTCCAGCACGGTCGAGGCGAATCGCGCGTCGCCTTCCACGAAGGTGATCTCGCGGCCGGCGGCCCGCGCGATGCGCGCGGCGTGGGCCAGCGAGTTGGGCGAGAAATCGAGCCCGTGCACATCGGTCGCGCCCAGGCGGGCCCAGGAGAGCGTGTCGATGCCGATATGGCACTGCAGATGCAACAGCGACCGGCCCCGCACCCCGGATTCGGGCAGATGCGCGGCCAGCACCGCCAGATCGTTGCGCACCACCGGGGAGATTCGTCCGGTATCGGCCACGAAGGCGTCGACGTCGTACATCCGCGAACGCCGGTGGACCTCGGCGCGGTCGTCCCAGTTCGCCCGGTTGGCGGCGATCGCCGCGGCCTCGTCCATGATCGGTCCCTTCTACACGGTCGGTATCAGCGACCGTTTGTATCACGCTCGTGATACAAAACAGAACCGATTTTCTAGACTGTGGCGGTGCCGGTCCGAGTAGATGCCGAGGCGCGCCGCCGCCATATCGTCGACGCCGCGCTGCGCCTGATCGTGCGCGGCGGGATCGCCGCGGCCACTTTCCGGAAAGTCGCGGTGGAAGCCGAGCTGAACGTCGGGTCGGTGCGGCACTATTTCACCGACCACGAAACTTTGATCGTGGCCGTGGCGACAGAGGTCGGCGACCGAATGGGACAGCGCCTCCTGCGCCATCCCGCACCCGGGAACGGGGACGGCAAGGCCGCCCGCCGCCACCTGCTCACCGTGCTCGCGGAACTGGTGCCGCTGGACGAGGAACGCCACCGCGAGGCGGTCGTCCTGCTCGAGGTGATCGCCGCCTCCCGGCTCGACCCGGTATTCGCACCGGTGGTCCGGCGGATGGCCGCCGACCTGCGGCAGGTGCTCACCGACGCGGTGGCCGCGACCGGGACAGACGCCCCGGCCACTGCCGCCGCACATCTTGCCGCACTGGTCTCCGGGCTGTCACTGGACGCGGTCACACCGCACGGGTCCGTCGACCGCGCAACAATTCTCACCGTGCTGGAACGCCACGTGGCAACCCTCTGAGATCACACTCGAGGTGACACGGAAACCGACGCGGCAGCGCCACACCAGCGCGGCTACGCACCGTGGCCGGGACGTTCCCGGGAGCGCTCAGCCCTCGCCGTCGAAGGTCAGCACAACCAACGGCACGGGCCGGTCGACCTTGGACTGGAAGTCCGCCAGCAGCGGATTCGCGGCCAGTGCCCAGGCCGCGAACTCGTCGTAGTCCGCGCCTTCGAGCACTGTGCCGGTCGCCTGGTAGGTCTTGTCCCGGAGCTCGATGGTGACCTGCGGGTTCGCTTTGATGTTGTGCCACCAGGCCGGGTACTTGTCCTCGATGAACGAGCTCACGTACATGGTGTCGCCCCGGTACAGGGGCCCCAGCGGAGTCGTGTGCCGCTTACCGCTCCTGGAGCCCGTGGTGGTGAGCAGGATGAGATCCCCACCCGCGTACGCACCGCCCACCTTGCCCGAGTTCTCCCGGAACTCCTTGATCACATCATCGTTCCAGTGGGCGATATCGCCCTGCTCGTCCCATGCCTGGTTCCACGGTGCGTTCGGATCGTCGTATTCGGTGATATCGGTCTGATCCGGCTGTCCCGCGGTCGTGTCGATCTCGCTCATGATTCGAGTGTGCCGGGGATATAGGACACTTTCCGTCCGCAATCCTCGGTTACGCGAAAAAGGTAGCCGTAGAACTCGCCGAATTTCGCGCGGATATGCCGTAACTGCCGGTCAGGGCCGGTCCAGGTGTGTTCACTCGCCGGATTGCAGTAGCCCGGCGCAGACGGCGTCGAAGAGTACGCGCGGATCCATTGCGGGTACGCCGAGGACGATGCGGTCCAGTGCGATGCCGGTGAAAACCGAGCCGAGGGCGTCGATCTGTTCGTCGTGGGATGCGGATAGCGGGCACGCAGGGTGGCGGTGAGTTGCCGTAATGCGCTGGCACGAAGTCGGCGCATGAGGAGGAACGTCAGCGCGAGGCGGTCGTCCTGCTGGAAGTGATCGCCGCCGCGCATCTGGCCGCGCTGGTCTCCGGCCTGTCGCTGGACGCAGTCACACCACACGGGCCCGTCGACCGCGCAACAATTCTCACCGTGCTCGAACGCCACGTGGCAACCCTCTGAGCCCACTTGCCGTGTTCATGCTGCGGATACCCTGGCGAGAGATTGCGCGAGGGTGACACGTCCAGAACGCACGGCAAAGCCGGATGCTTCAGCATCCAGGACCGCGGTCGAGTGAGTGATTCACACCACTTACTCCGAATTAGCGGCTTCCGACCTCGTACGGAACCTCGGCGTAAGTAACCGGATCTCGAAATACGGTCTTGCCGCCGCTGTCGACGGAGACCAGCATCGAGGCCGGTGTCGAGCCGATTTTGCACCCATACATTGAGGACACGCGATCATGTCTCGAGCAGTCAGTTCGGTAACGGTCATCGGGCTGGGCCCGATGGGGCAGGCGATAGTCGAGCGATTGCGCGTTTCGGGCCTGGCGGTCACCGTCTGGAACCGCAGCCCGGAAAAGGCCATCGCCATGGAGAAATTCGGCGCTGCCCGCGCGCATACCGCGGCGCAAGCTGTGGACGCCGGCGAAGTGATCGTAGTCAGTCTGACCCACTACGACGCGATGTACGACGTACTCGAGCCTGCCGCCGACCAGCTGCCGGGCAAGACGATAGTCAACCTCTCGTCGGGTTCGCCGGAAGAGACACGCGCGGCAGGGGCGTGGGTTCGTGCACGCGGCGGTCGATTCCTCGCGGGCGGAGTCATGGCCGACAGCGAGGGGGTCGGGGGTGAGGACGCCTTTATCTTCTACAGTGGCGAACGCGAGGTGTTCGATGCCTGCATCGAAGCCCTTCGCCCGCTCGGCCGGCCCGAGTACCTGGGTGCGGATGACGGGATCGCGCAGCTCTATTACCAGGCTGTCCTCAGCTGTCCAGGTCGGGCCTGAATCCCGAAACACACCCAATATCTCCACTGCCCGATCGTTGGCACCCGGCCACGCTGGTCGACATCGCCCTCGCTCATCTATGCCAAGATTCGAGGGTGGACCTGACCGACGTCACGGGCGCGATCGCGGCTGCGACTTCGGTCGCCGCATCGTTCGACCTGCCAGCCAACGATGCAATCGTTCTCCACAACTCGAACAAACTGGCACTGCGGCTGACGCCATGCGACGTCTTTGCCCGGGTCGCCCCTGTGGGACAAGAGATTGCACAGTTCGAAGTCGATCTCGCGCAGCGGCTCACCGAGGTCGGATGCCCGGTGTGCCCCTTGGATCCTCGGGTGGACCCGCGTGTGTACACGCACGACGGCTTCGCAGTGACGCTGTGGACCTACTACGAGCCCGTGACACCTCACACCCCACCAGTCGACTACGCCAAGGCGCTGGAGCAACTGCACGCCAGCATGCGCGAGGTCGATGTGCCGAGCCCGAGGTTCACAGACCGGATCACGGAGGCGGAAGAAGTTGTCGCCGAACCGGATCACTCACCGGAGCTCACCGACGCGGACCGCGTGTTCCTCAGCGGCAGGCTGGCAAGCCTGCGACGAGCGATCGACGACCGCGGCGCCGTGGAGCAGCTGCTCCACGGCGAGCCGCATCCAGGCAATGTGCTCAGCACGCAGAACGGCCCGTTGTTCATCGACCTTGAGACCTGCTGCCGTGGACCCGTCGAGTTCGATCTCGCCCATGTTCCCGAGGCAGTCTGCGAGCACTACCCAAGCGTTGACCAAGGGTTGCTGGACGAGTGCCGGCAGCTCGTTATCGCGATGGTCGCCGCGTGGCGTTGGGAGCGTGGCGACCAGTTTCCGAATGGGAGGCGA
>JABFXT010000340.1 GCA_013361595.1 Nocardia sp.
AGCCGCGGTGCTGGTGCTCTTCGCGGGTGATCCGACCGCGGACCCGGACGCGCCGGGCGGGCTGCCCGCCGACGCCGAGGTCCTGCTGACCCAGCGCGCGTCCACCATGCGCCAACACCGGGGGCAGGTGGCCTTTCCCGGTGGCGCGGTGGATCCCGGCGACGCGGGTCCGATCGATACGGCGCTGCGGGAAGCCTGGGAGGAGACCGGCCTGGACCGGGCCGGAGTGCAGCCGATCACGACACTGCCGAAACTGTTCGTCCCGCCCTCCCGGTTCGATGTGACCCCGGTCGTCGCCTACTGGCGGTCCCCCAGCGAGGTGCGGGTGGTGGACCGTGGGGAGACCGACCGGGTGGTCCGGGTACCGATGGCGGAACTGCTGGATCCGGCGAACCGCTTCCTCGTGCGCAGCGCGCTCGGATACTCGAGTCCGGCGTTCCAGGTGGACGGAATGTTGGTCTGGGGACTGACCGGCGGCATACTGGCCGGACTCATGACTTCACTGGGCTGGGAATCGGAATGGGACCGAACCGACGTGCGTGATCTGGAAGAGGCGTTGGCCGCGGTGGGGATGGTGTTGTGAGCTCCTCTGCGTGGCTCGATATAGCGGTGGTCATACTGGCGCTCCTCGCCGCCTCCTCCGGATGGCGGCAGGGCGCGGTGGCGTCCGCACTGGCCTTCCTCGGAGTGGTACTCGGCGCGGTCGCCGGCATCCTGATCGCCCCGCACATCCTCGTGCACATCGATGAGGGCCGCAGCCGGGTATTGGCCGGTGTACTGCTCATCGTGCTGCTGGTGATCGTCGGTGAGGTCGCGGGCATGGTGCTCGGCCGGGCCGCGCGCAGCGGGATGACCCATCCGTTCGCTCGCGGTGCCGACAGCGCGGTCGGCGCGGTCCTGCAGACCGGTGCCGTCCTGGTGACGGCATGGTTGCTGGCCCTGCCGCTGGCGACCTCGTCGCAGCCCGCCATCGCCTCGGCCATCAACAGCTCCCGGGTACTCGCCGAGGTCAACCGGGTCGCGCCGGACTGGTTGCGCCAACTGCCCAACGAGTTCTCCAAACTGCTCAACACCTCGGGCCTGCCCGATGTGATCGGACCGTTCGGCCGCGCGCCCATCGCCGCGGTGGAACCCCCGGACCCCAGCGTGCTGGCAAGTCCGGTCGCCGGTTCCCTGCAACAGAGTGTGCTGCGGATCCGCGGCGTCGCACCGAGCTGCCAACGGGCACTGGAAGGTTCCGGATTCGTGATCGCACCGGAGCGGGTGATGACCAACGCGCACGTCGTGGCCGGGACCACCAGCGTGACGGTGGATTCCGCCAACGGTCCGCTGGATGCCTCTGTGGTCGAATTCGATCCGTCCATGGATATCGCGGTGCTGTCGGTGCCCGGACTGGTCGCGCCGGTGATCCCGCAGGCGCCGGAGCCGGCCGATTCGGGCGAGAGCGCGATCGTGCTCGGGTATCCGGGCGGCGGCCGGTATACGGCGAGCGCGGCGCGGGTGCGCGAAACACTGGATCTCACCGGCCCGACGATCTACCGGGACGGCACCGTCGAGCGTGAGGTCTACACCGTGCGCGGTTCGGTACGGGCGGGCAATTCGGGTGGGCCGCTGGTCGATACCCAGGGCAATGTACTCGGGGTGGTGTTCGGTGCCGCCGTCACCGACGACGACACCGGCTATGTGCTCACCCTCGACGAGGTCCGGGAACGTATCGATATCGCACCATCGGCGAACTCGCCGGTGGATACCGGTCCGTGCGTGCTGAGCTGACAGCGGGGAGGTCGCGCCCACCCGTCAGGCGCGACGTCCCGGTCCGCGCCGGTCCGCGCCGGCGAGCAGCTTCACGATCTCGGCGGTGACCGCGTCCGGATTCTCCTGATGGGCGAAATGCGCCGCGTCGCGGATGGTGACCACCCGCCGTTGCGGTGAGAGCTGGGGTCCGCGGTGCACGGTCGCGGGCAGGATGTACCTGTCGTGCTCGCCGCGCATGGACACCACGGGTATATCGATCGGTTTACGCATGACCGCGATGAACCGGCGGCCGTCGGCACGCCATTGACTGCGGAAGGCCCAGCGCCGGTATTCCAGCCCGCAATGCGCCGAGCCGGGAATCCGGATGGCCGAACGCATCCGGTCGGCGCTGTCCGCGAATTCCGGGGTACGCGCCCAGGCCCGCGAACCACGGCCGGCCAGGATCGCGACGGCACCGGCACCGTTGTCGCGGGTCAGCCGGGCTTCGGGAAGGCGGGGGAGCTGATCGCGCAGGAAGTCCGGTAGCCACGCGCGGCGCTGAGCGTTGTCGCGCAACACCGAACTCTTCAGGGCCGCCGGATGCGGGGAGGACACCACGGCGATCGATCGCACCAGCCGGGGATGCAGCACCGCGGTCGCCCAGCAGACCAGGCCACCGTCGGCATGCCCGACCAGCGTCGCGCTCGTATGGCCGAGTGCCCGGATCAGCCCGGCGATATCACCGGCCAGCGTCCAGCCGTCGTAGCCGCGCGGCGGTTTGTCGCTGTCGCCGTAGCCGCGCAGATCGACCGCCACGACATGGTTGCCGAGTTCGGCGAGCGCGGTGAGCTGATGGCGCCACGACCACCAGAAGTCCGCGAAACCGTGCAGCAGGACCACCAGCGGCGCCTCCGGATGCTCCGGCCCCGCGCTCGCCACATGCAGCCGTATCCCGTTGGCGTGCACATCGCGGTGCGTCCAGGGGCCGCCGAAGCGCACGCTGGACGGGTCCGGTGGAAAGTTCGACGCCACGTGGTCCGAGCGTAGTGAACGCCGGGCCGTCGCTGTGTGCCGGACCCGCCTACCGCTGCGTGGTCTTCTCCAGCGCGGTCGGGTCGTCGTGACTGCCGAAACCGGAAGGCAGCACGGTGCGGGTCTGCTTCAGCGAATCGATGGTCTTCTCGGGCGCGCGCAGCTTCTTCACCTTGCGGTAGCCGAGGAAGGCCAGCAGCGCGGTCACCACGATCATGAGCGCGAAGACGATCCAGAACGCGGCCCACCGGGTGAGCCAGATATCCAGCGTCTCGGCTACGGCGAAGAAGAAGAAGAAACTGCTGAACAGCAGAACGGTCAACGCGCCGATGAAGAAGACGCTGCCCTGCAGGCCCTTCTTGATCTCACCGGTGACCTCGGCCTTGGCCAGGGCCACTTCGGCGCGCACCAGGGTCGAGACCTGTTCGGAGGCGTCGCGGACCAGACTGCCGAAACTGGCCGATGCGTGCGGGTCGATCTCGGACAGCGGAATCGAGGTGACCGCGCCGCCTCGTACACCGTCTCCGTTACCGCCCTGTGTGACACTCACGTGGTCGACCCTCTCCCTGTCCCGATCCTGCTCGGTCTTACTGTTCTGGTTCTAGCGCATCCGCGTCTCGCCGCGCACGGTGGACACGCCCACGCCGCAACAGTAGCGCCGAACCGGCCACCGATGCCGCCATGGACGTCACCAGGACCGCGGCCTTGGCGAGTTCGGCGGAATCGGGGTAGTCCTCCAGTGCCAGTTCCGCCACGAGCAGGCTAACGGTGAACCCGATCGCGCCGAGCACCGACAGGGCGAACATATCGCGGTAGCCCAGGTGCGCCGGACGTTCGGCGATTCCGGTGCGGATCGCCAGCCAGCTGATTCCGAAGATGCCGGTGGTCTTGCCGACCAGCAAGCCGAGAATGATCGCCAGCGACAGCCGGTCGGTGAACAGATCGCCGAACACCGAACCGCTGATCGGCACCCCGGCCGCGAAGAGCGCGAACAACGGTACGCACAACCCTGCCGAGACAGGTTGGAAACGGTGCTCCCACCGAGCGGCGGGGGCCTCGGCCTCGCCGTCGTCCGGCCGGACTCTGGTGAGCAGACCGCACGCCACACCCGCGAGCGTCGGATGGACATGCGCCTCGTGCAGCGCATACCAGCACAGCAGCGCCAGGAGGATATAGATGAGCGGTGAGGTCCAGCGTCGATGCTGCGCGAACCACCAGCTCGCACAACACGCCAGGGCCACGGCCAGCCAGGTGAAGGCCAGACCGGTGGTGAACAGCACCGCGATCAATACGATCGCCATCAGATCGTCGACGACGGCGAGGCTCAGCAGAAAGACTCGCGCGCTGGCCGGGATCCGGGAACCGGTCATGGCCAGTACCGCGAGCGCGAAAGCGATATCCGTGGCGACCGGGATGGCCCAGCCACGGTCCATTCCGTCCACCCCGAAGCCGATGGTGAAAGCGATGATCGCCGGAGTCACCACCCCACCCGCCGCCGCGATGATCGGGAGCGCGGCCCGTTTCGGATCGGCGAGTTCACCGACGACGAGTTCGCGTTTGAGTTCCAGCCCGGCCACGAAGAAGAAGATCGCGAGCAGGCCGTCCTTCACCCAGTCGGCGAGGGTGAGATCCAGATGCAGCCGCGGGATGGCCAGATGGGTTTCGGTGAGGTCGATATAGCTCTGCCCCCACGGCGAGTTCACCCAGAGCAACGCCACCGCGGCCGCAACCAGCAACAGTGCGCCACCGACAGTTTCGGTCCGCAGATATCGGGCGAGTTCGGACC
>JABFXT010000083.1 GCA_013361595.1 Nocardia sp.
GCGCCGACCGACCGGTTCCGGTCGGCGGTACGGAACGCGGAAATAGGTTCCACCGCGGATATTCCGCAGGTGACCCCGGAGATCATCGTCAAATACGCGACGGACCTCGAACTGCTGGGACTGCTGTGAGGGCAGTGACAGCGGAGGGGCGCCACCGCGAGCCGGGGCACGGTGGTCCACGGCCGGCGCGCAGCCGTCAAGCCCGGATGAGTTCGATGAGCGGTATCGGCCGTTCGGTCGCTGCCTGATACTTCCCGAGGACCGGCGCGAGTTCGACCACCCGCCCGAAGAGTTCGTTGCGCTCATGGCGCGGGAGTTCCCGGGCGACCACCGCGTGGGTCTCGGTGCCGATTTCGATCCGGGCCCGGGGGTGGGCACGCAGATTGTGCACCCATGCGGGATCGCGGGATGCGCCGAGATAGGAGCCGATGACCAATAACCGATCGTCGATGGTGACATACGCCAGCGGTGTGACGCGGACCTTGCCCGATCGAGCACCGGTGTTGTGCAACAGAAGGATGCGTCCACCGGGTAGGCCGGTGACCGCTCCACCGCCGGTTCGGAACTCGTCGATGATCCCGCGGTTGAAACTGTCGAGCGCGTCGTTGTCGGAGGCG
Organism: Nocardia sp.; assembly: GCA_013361595.1. Taxonomy (GTDB): domain Bacteria; phylum Actinomycetota; class Actinomycetes; order Mycobacteriales; family Mycobacteriaceae; genus Nocardia. Next base: position 618 of record JABFXT010000083.1, read on the forward strand.
AGTTTCCCCTTGTCGATCTCGGTCATATTCCTGATCAACTTCCCGGATCGGCACGCCATTCCGCGCGGGAACATTCTTCCAATACCGGATGGGGTCCATCGGTGGACAGTGGTGGCCCGGCCCGCGACCGACCACCGCGGCCCGGGCCGTCGTACACCGCATACGAGAGGACACCCGGCATGCCCAACCCGTTCGATCCCGCACAGTTACAGACCGCGCTGGAGAACATCCATCGTGCCGGGATACCGGGCGTCTTCGCCGAGGTACGTGACGGCGACGAGGTCTGGCGTGGCGCGGCCGGCGTGGCCGATACCGAGACGGGCCGTCCGGTCACGGCCGATATGCGGCACCGCGTCGGCAGCATCACCAAAACCTTCACCGCCGCCGCGGTGCTTCAGCAGGTGGAGGCCGGGCAGATCTGCCTGGACACCCCGATCGGCCATTATCTGCCGGAACTGGTTCCGGGCGCGCGCGGTGCGGCGATCACGGTCCGGATGTTGATCAACCACACCAGCGGCCTGGCCGAATATCTCCCCTACGCCTACCCGTCCCTGGCATGTTTCCCGGTCATCGCCGAGACGTCGCCGGGCAGTCTGGACGACAACAGGCTCACCCGGTTCGACCCGACCGATCTGATCCAGATGGGTGTGGCGGCACCTCCCGCCTGCGCCCCCGGCGGATCCCCGGGCATCTACTCCAATACCAACTACCTGCTCCTGGGCCGGCTCCTCGAATCGGTGAGCGGTACCACCGCGGAGAAATGCATCACCCGCGACGTCATCGAACGTGCCGGACTCCGGGACACCGAACTTCCGGCCGGTCCGGATATCGACGGACCGCATTCGCGGATCTACGAGTCGTGGTTCGGCATGATCGACCCACCCCGCGATTACAGCGTCTACGACATGTCGTGGGTGGGACCGGCCGCCGCCCTCATATCGACCGTCGCCGACCTGGATCGTTTCTTCGGCCTGCTGCTCGCCGGCGAGATCGTGGAACCGTCCTCGCTGGCGCAGATGCAGCGCACGGTCCCGGTCATCTCCTTCGAGGGGAAGACGATCGACTACGGCTTGGGACTGCACCGGACAGAGGTGCCCGGGCGCGGTATCTACTGGGGCCACGACGGTTCGGTATGGGGTGGGGGAGCCCTATCGATGACCCGCGCGGACGGAGGGCGGCAGCTGACGATCGCGGTGAACAGGCAGCGCTGGAACCGGCTCGACGCGACGGGCCGACCGCTTCCGCATCCCATCGACGCCGCGCTCGCGGAGTTCTCCCGGCTGGCACTGTGAGGCGGGCCCGGCCCGGCGGTCACGACCACCGCCCGGCGGATCAGCGGCCGGTGCGGCGCGTACCGCGACCGTAGGCCCGCGGCATGGTTCCATGAGCCGAGCCGGAAGGAGAGCACGGTGTCGAACAAGGACGAGAAGCGAGCGGCGCATCGCGCGTTGGTGGACAGTGTCCTGCGGGGAGCCGGCAGGGCCGCGCCGGAGCTGCGGGCCCGGGCCTTCGCCGGTGCCGGGCTCCCGCCGCTCGTGGAGCCACTGATCGGCAAGGTCGTCACCGCACCCGGGGAGGTCACCGATGCGGACTTCGCCGCGGCGAAGGCGGCGGGATTCAGCGAGGACCAACTCTTCGAACTGGTGATCTGTGCCGCGGTCGGCCGATCGGCCCGGCTGTACGACGCCGGTCTCGCCGCGCTCGCCGCGGCCACCGGTGATCGTGGAGCCCGTTGATGCGGCTCGACATCCTCGACCACGGTTACCGGAAATCCACGAAACTGCTCTTCGCGCTCATCCGGCTGTTCTCCGGGCACCCGCCACCCGATGCCGCGAAACTCGTTTTCTATCGTCCGGCTTTCTACGGTGCCGTCGCGAAGAGATTCACCCACGAGGCGATGCGCGGGCCTTCGGCCTGGTCGGTCGCCGACCGCGAGCTGATGGCGGCGTTCGTCTCTCAGACGAACGGATCGGCGTTCTGTATCGGTGCGCATACCGCCACCGCGAGCCGGGCGTACCGGGACGAGGCGAAGGTTCGAGCCGTGCTGACCGATCTCGGTTCCGCTCCACTCGACACCGGGCTCCGGGCGACGCTGCGGATGCTCGGCACTCTGACCCGGGACGGCACGGTGGACGCCGCCGATATGCGGGACGTGCTGTCGGCGGGAGTCACATCCGGGCAGATCGAGGACGCCCTCGCCGTATGCGTCGCTTTCGATACAACCGATCGGCTGGCCGACGCCTTCGGTTTCGAAGTACTCAGCGCCGAGGGGTTCGCGGCCGGGGCCCGATATCTGCTCCGGCGCGGATACCGATAGCGCCACTGGCTTTCACCGGTGCCGCGTATCGGTGATCCCGCGGACCGGCGGGAGCACGGCCTCCGGCCACTGGCAGACTGAGCCGATGGCAGGATCCGCCGCGTACCGGCCCACTCCCGCGGATCTCACGGCCGCGGCCGGGCAGACCATTCCCGATGTGCTGGCCCCGGATCTGCGTGTGCTGTTCTGCGGGATCAACCCGGGACTGTGGTCCGGGGCCACCGGACACCATTTCGCCCGGCCCGGGAATCGTTTCTGGCCTGCGCTGTTCCGATCGGGGTTCACACCGAGGCTGTTCCGGCCCGACGAACAGGACGAGCTGCCGGGGCTGGGGCTGGGGATCACGAATGTGGTGGCCCGCGCGACGGCCCGAGCGGACGAGCTGACCGCGGCGGAACTACGGGACGGCGGGCAGGCCCTCACCGAACGGGTGGCCCGGTATCGGCCGAGAATTCTCGCGGTTCTCGGTCTGGGGGCCTACCGGACCGCGTTCGGCCGGCCGCGCACCGCTGTCGGCCGCCGTCCCGATCCACTGGGTGGCACCGAGGTGTGGGTTCTGCCGAACCCGAGCGGACTCAACGCCCACTACACCCTGGATGCGCTGGCGGCCGAATTCCGCAAGCTCCGTGCGGCGGCCGACGATGCGCCGGACGGGCGATCCGGTGGGTGACAGCGCGGGAACGCCGCCGCCGGACCGCATCAACCGCCGGCGACCGACGGAATGATCATGATCTCCGTATCGGCGCCGAGCGGGGTGTCCGGCCCGCGCAACGTCCGGCATTCGTCGCCGTCGACATAGAAGTTCACGTAGCGGCGTAACGCGCCGCTCTCGTCGCGGAGGCGGCGTTCGAGCGCGGGAGACCGGTCGCGGAGGGCATCGAGTACCTCGCGCAGAGTCGCGCCCTCGATCGCGAGTTCGCGCTCCCCGGCGGCATAGGTCCGCAGCGCGGACGGCAGGCGCACGCGGGCCACGGGATTATCCGACGACCCGGGCGCGCACGCACAGCACATCCGGCAATTTGTCGGCGACCAGCTGCCAGTGTTCGCCCTCGTCGGCGCTGCAGTAGACCTCACCGTTGCGGGTGCCGAAGTAGATCCCGGTCGGGTCGGCGTCGTCGGAGCACATGGCATCGCGCATGACCGCCGCCCAGAACGGCACCCGCGGGAGACCGTCGGTCTGCGCGGACCAGGTCTGCCCGGCGTCGGTGCTGCGATAGACAGCGCATTCGGCCGCCGGTGGGAAGCGGAACCGCTCCATATCCGCGACCAGCGGGAAGGTGTAGATCACGCCGGGGCGCCGCGGGTGCGCGACGATGGGGAAGCCGAAGTTGGACGGCGGCAGCCCACCGTCGATGGATTGCCAGCTCGCGCCGTCGTCGGTGGTGCGGAACACGCCACCGTGGTTCTGCAGGTACAACGTGCTCGGCGTACCCGCGTCCATGGCGACCTTGTGCACGCACTGCCCCCACTCCGGCAGCTCCCCGGGCATGAAATCGGCGGTCACGCCCTTGTTCGTCGGCTTCCAGGACGCCCCGCCGTCGGCGGGGTGATAGACACCGCCGGTGGCGATGGCGACGGCGAGCCGCCGGGTCTCGGCCGGGTGCGGGA
>JABFXT010000245.1 GCA_013361595.1 Nocardia sp.
GTTCTTTGTCTGGTATCAGCCTTGCGACCGGCGAAAACTGGGATTGCTGTGCGAATGATATCCGTGGTTTCACCCCGACCGAAGGACCTGCGATGTCAACCAGAATCACCAAGATCTTCGCCGCGACCGCGATCGCTCTTTCCCTGGGTGCCGTCGCGGCCCCTGTCGCCTCGGCGGCAACTCCGTCCGCCACTCCGATCGAGGGTTCGGTCGTGATCGGAATCTGCGTACCGCTCGGCAGCGCCACAGTCTGCATCTGAGTTCCCGGATCGTTTGCGCCGGTACGCCGTTGCCGGTGCGGGACGGAGTGCGTCCGGACCGAACCGGATGAATCGTCTCCTGTACCGATCTCCAGCCAACCTGAAGAGCGCACGTTGCTCGTCGAGGAGCGTGCGCCGGGATGAGCAGGTCGCCGCCACGCGTGACCTGCTCATCCGTTTTCGGGCAGTCGTTCACGGGGCGGTGTTGTGCCGCCGCAGGACATCGAACAGCGGATCGGTGGGGCCGATATCGTAGGTCGGAAGTCCGGTGCGGGGGTCGGGAACGAAGGCCCACAGCAAGGCCCCCGCCGTCCCGGCGGCACGCTGACCGGTGATCTTGCGTTCGATATCGGCGGCACGCCGATCCAGCGCGGCAGGCGAACCGTCGCAGTACTGGCCGATCTCGCCGACCAGGAGCGCGGTACCGGCCGCCGTCGACTGCTCGATGCGGCGAGCCAGCCCGTTCCACCGGTCACCCGGCAGCGGGATACCGTCGGCGCCGTAGTCGTGGTACTGCACGATATCGACGTTCGGCGATTCGGCGAGGTAGCCGTAATCGTCGGCCGCCGAACCGCACTGGCCGCCGCCGAGCAGCCCCGCGGTGATCAGCTGCCCGGGCGCCAGCTGTCGCACCACCGCCCCTGCTTCGTCCATGAAATTCCGTAGTACGCGGGCGGCGTCGGGCGGGCATATCCGCTCCCGCGACCCGCCGGTACCGGTGGCGCACATACTGGTTTCGGGCTCGCCGACGAGTTCCCAGGCCGCCAGCGCGGGAGCCGAACGCCACCGCTCGACCGCGGCGGCCACCCAGTCGCGGAAAGACGCGGCGCTCCCGTGCGGCCGGTGTCGCCAGCCGTCGGCGTACCAGTCGTATTCTTTGAAGACTTCGTCCTCGCAGGCGCCGTCCTGCGCGGTCAGGACCGGAATCACCCACTGCCGGTGCCGCGCGGCGGCCGCGAATACCGCGTCGATCGGAGACCAGTTCCGCCCGCCGGTGGTCTTGTCGGTGGCCAGCGATTCGAAGGCGTCGAATCGGGTGAGCGAGTTGGGCGGCAGGGCGGCGAAATAGCGATCCAGATCGACCTGCGCGCCGCACCCACGGTTGACCGACCAGTCGGTGGCGAGTTGATAGGCATCGAGCCCGGCCGGCCACCAGGGCCGGCCGTCCAAGCGCAGACCACCGTTCACGACCGATACCCGGCCACTCGACATGATTCCGCGCCTCGATTCTCCCGAGTCGCCCCGGGATCGCTCAGAACATCATCATCATGACCATCATCATCATCATCATGCTGAAGAAGTTTCTGGACATCTCGAACTCCCTTCCGTCGAATCACCCGGTCCGGGAACGACTCCGGACGCAACCGCGGCAGACTATGCCGTTGTTGAACGGTACGATATTCAACGGCGTGAGCTTCCGAAGGAATGCTTCCCGATTCAGGGAACAACGACCCGCGACGCACTCCGGCCCCGCCACCCCCGCAGCGACTGCGACAGTTACTGCGGCGAAGGGGATTTCAAATGCGCGTCGAAGAAAGCGAATACCCGGCGCCAGGCGTCGTCGGCGGCCGCCGCGTCGTAGCCCAGGCCGGTCACCCGCAGGACCGGTTCGACCGGAAACCGGTTGGCGAAACCATGGGTGACTCCGGAATAGGTCTTGACGTCGTGTGCCACCTCGTAGTCGTCGAGCACCTGTTCCAGCCGATGCGCGCGGCCGATATTGATCGGATCCAACCGGCCGTAGCTGGCGACGATCGGGCAGCTGCCGCGTAGCGTCTCGGCGTAGTTGCCGCGGCCGGTCGGATAGAAGGGAGCGGCGGCATCGAAGCCGCGGGGTGCGGTCAGCAACGCGAAACCCCCACCCATACAGAACCCGGCCACCGCGACGCGGCCGGTACACGACGAATCGTCGCGCACCCGCCGCAGTGCGGCGAGGATATCGCGCACCGTCTTTCCCTCACCGGTGAACAGCAGCTCACGGAACACTCCGGGCACACACCGGGGTCCACGGGAGAACAGATCCGGCGCGATCACCAGATAACCGTTGTCGGCCAGCATCCGAGCATTACGACGCAGATCGGAAGTCAGGCCGACCGCGTCGTGCAGCAGGACCACCGCGGGCCACGGTCCGGCGCCCTCGGGCGTCTCCAGCACGGCCTCGATATCGCCGTCGGGCGCGGAAACCTCGATCATCGTCATCAGCGGCCACCTCTGTTCGATCCGGAACTCTCGCAGACAGCAGTGCCCGTGAGTGTAGTGCCGGGCTCGGCTCCCCCGCGTAGCCCACGGCCCGGTCGGGCCGGCCGCCGCCCGCGATCACGACGATGCCGGCTGCCGCTCCTGCGCGGCAGCCGGCAGCATGCGCGGCACGTGAACCGATCAGTCGTGGTCGACCGCGCCGATGACGTCGCCGGTCTTCGCGTCCACGGTGACTTCGTATTCCACACCGGCCGAGGTAACGACCTCCACCTCCCAGACCGGCGCACCGTGCTCGGTCTCGAATTCGGCCGAGACCGCGCGGCTGTCCGGAACGGCGGCCACCGCGGCGTCCATCGCCTGTGCCCGATCGATTCCCGGATCGGCGACGAGTGACACCTCCGCGATCGGGCGGTCCAGCGCGATATTGCCGGTATGCGGCGCATGTCCGAGCGCGACGGTGGAAACGCCGATACTGGCACCGACGACCACGGCCGCGACCACGGCGCCGATGAGAATCCAGCGCAGACCGGCGACCGCGTGACGAATGACGCTTGCCATGGTGAAACCTCCTGGGTGGGTGTGCTTCCCGAATGTGGTGATCACTCTGGCAAGACGATGCTGAAGGTGACCTGAAGCAACCTGAAGAAGATTTCAGCAAGCATCTGCCAGTCTGGTGCCATGCGTCTGCTGATCGTGGAGGATGAGAAACGCCTCGCCCTGGCTCTGGCGAAAGGCTTGTCCGCGGAGGGTTTCGCGGTCGACGTCGTCCACGACGGCACCGAGGGGCTGCACCGGGCGACCAGTACCGACTACGACCTCATCATCCTGGACATCATGCTGCCGGGGATGAACGGCTACCGGGTGTGCGCGACGCTACGCGCCGCCGGTCACGAAACACCTGTTCTGATGCTCACCGCCAAAGACGGCGAATACGACGAGGCCGAGGGCCTGGACACCGGGGCCGACGACTATCTCAGCAAACCGTTCTCGTATGTCGTTCTGGTGGCGCGGATCCGGGCCCTGCTGCGCCGCCGCACCCGCGGCGGGGTGCAGGTGTTGCGGATCGGCGACCTCGTCGTCGACCCCGCGACCCATACCTGCCGACGCGGCGACCGGGACGTCTCCCTCACGGCCAAGGAGTTCGCGGTACTGGAACACCTGGCCGTCCGGGCCGGCGAGGTCGTGTCCAAAGCCGATATCCTCCAGCATGTCTGGGACTTCGCCTATGACGGCGATCCGAATATCGTCGAGGTGTACATCAGCACGCTGCGCCGCAAGATCGATACCCCGTTCGGCTGCCGCACCATCCTGACGGTCCGCGGGGCGGGATACCGGCTGGCGGCTCGTGGCTGAGCGAGCGAGGCGCCGGAAGACCTGGTGGAGTTCGGTCCGGGCGCGCACCACCACCGCGGCCACCGTGGTGGTGGCCATCGCGTTGACCGCCACCGGTCTGATCGTGCTGGCGGCATTGCGCGACAACCTGGTCGACAGCGCGGACCTGCAGGCCGGGAAGACCGCCGCCGATATCACCGCGCAGATGGCGGCGGGCACACCGTTGTCCCAACTCCGGTTTCCGGATCCCGAAGACGAACCGGCCCAGGTCGTTTCAGCCGAAGGACAGGTTCTGGCGGCGGACGACGACCTGCGGAGCCGAGGTCCCATGGCGGATTTCGGGCGGGCCCCCACCGCCGGCGAGGAAGCCGGGGAAGCGGAATCCGCGGCGAGCGAATCCGACGACGACGCGGGCGACGACGACGCGGGCGACGAGAAGGACGACGACGAGGACGAGGACGAGGAGGAGGAGGAGGAGGACGAACAGGACGGATCGTCGAATTCCGCCGGCGCTGCCGGCAGCGACGCGGCGATCGGCACCGACGGCGCCCGTACCGGCCCCGACGGTGTCACGGCATCGACAGCGGAACCGGAATTCGGGCAGGCGCAGATAGCGGTCGGCGATTCCGATCCGGCCGGTTATCGAATCGCCGCGCTCGCGGCTACGACTTCCGACGGCCGGCCGGTCACGGTCTACGCGGGCGCGTCGCTGGATACCGCCGACAGCGCGGTCGCGGACGTGCGACGGGC
>JABFXT010000742.1 GCA_013361595.1 Nocardia sp.
GTCGGCGGTCAGGTATTCGGCCAGCAGTTCTCCGGCAGCATCGACCACCCTGAATGCAATTTTGCCCAGATCTCCGAATGTGCCCGATCCGAGACTGCCGGCAAGGGCGATCATCTGCACGGCGGCGGGCACGGCCGAAAGGTCGAGAGCCACCCGGGCCTGCGCTCCCTCCTCGGTCGCGCCGGTTCCCAGGAAACGGACCGAACCGTCCCGAGATTCCGGTTGGTTGTAGAAGACGAAGTCCTCATCCGATCGGACTTTTCCGACCGCATCGAGCAATAGCGCGGAGGCATCGACTTCCACCTCTGATTCCGTCCAGCCGAGCACTACGTCGATCTGCAGCACATCGACGGGCAATTGCAGATTCTGCCCCTTGGACAGCAACGGAGACGTCACGACCCCACCTCGATCCGACTTGAAACGTGTTATGTGTCACCGGCAGATCGACGGAGATCTCGCTGTCGTTACGCCGAAATTGTACGAAAAGTGCGGTAGCACATACTTTTCTGCGTCGGCGAGCTCATCCGGACCGAGTTCGGAACCCGGGAGCCTCCGCATTTCGGACCCGGTGGCTCAGCGCGGCCCCAGGAAGGTCTGCAATCGTTGGATTTCGGCGTCCAAGGCGACCGCGAACGCTCGACCCGTCGGGGCGCCGTTCACGTAGCCCACCTCTACCGTGCTGCCCGGACCCGCGCAATTGGCCCAGCCGATCACGCGATCACGCCACAGCATGGGCATCGCGTAGTAACCGCGGACCCGTTGGGCTACCGGGGTGTAGGCCTCGAACCGGTAGTCCCAGCCCCAGAGCAGGCCGAAGCGTTTGCGGTCCCAGACGAGAGGATCGAACGGCGCCAGGAACCGGACCCGCGCCGGGGCGGGCCGTTCGGTGGGGACCAGATCGGCGGGCCAGAGATAACGCACTCCGTCGACGGTTTCGGCGGATAGCGCGCCGAGAGCGAGGAGTTCGCGCAAGGTCGCCGAGCCGGTGGCTCCACCGAGCGACCGGACGACTCGGTTCACCGTGGCGGCCAGCGTCGATTCCGTTGCGGGGGCCAGCGTTCGCGCCACCCGGAGCGCAAGCGCCCGCCTGCGTTCGGCGGGCTCCAGCACGGATTCCGGGAGCTTCGCGACCTCGTACCGCCGGATACCGGAGACACGGTCGGCCACCCGTAGCAATCCGTAGCGGTGCAACTCTTCGAGGACGACGGTGGTGGCCGACGAGGTTCCGCCCCAGGCATTGACCACACCGCGGTGCCCGAAATGCGACTGCAGGTCCCGCGGGTGGACGATGCCGCGCTCGCGCACGAAATCCAATACCTCCGCCGAGCGCTCATCGTGCGGGAATTCGCCGTCGGTACCGCGGGGATGGTGGCGGGGATGCAGATAGGGGCGCAGCCGGCGCACGGTATAGCCGTAGGCGTAGAGGAGGTCCTCGTCCAGGCCCAGGGCACGGTAGTCGCGATCGAGATCGCCCGCCCGGTAGCCGCGGACCCGATGCCGCAGGATGAGGTCCTGGGCCCGGGCGGGCGAGCGGATGGGATCGGCCTGGACGAATTCGAGTTCGGCCAGAGCCTCGGCGAGCGTGCCCGGGCTGCGCGGCAGTGCCCAGGCGACGGCGTTGGAACGCAACCATGCCAGCGACATAGCGGCGAGAGTAGCGGCGAGCTCCGACATTCCCGTCGGGTGGCCGGTTCCGCCGGATCGGGACAGCCTGTGATCAGGCGGAATTCAACGCCATCGCCGGCCGGCCCGGCGCAGTCGCCCGGCCGCATCGGTGCGGGTGGATTCGCCGCGGTCGCTGCCGGCCGCCTCGGCCGCCCCGGTGATATTGCGGGTCATCCCACCGAATATCAGCGCGTGGAACGGCACGATCGACTTCCAGTACAGATGTCCGGCCAGCCCGTGCGGCTCGAACACCGCGCGCTGCCGATAGACCGCGCCGCGGTCGCCGTTACCCGGCCGCGCCTCCAGCTCGAGCCAGGCTCGGCCGGGAACTCGCATCTCCGCGCGTAACCGCAGCAGCGTGGGCCGCTCGATCCGCTCCACCCGCCACCAGTCCAGAGCTTCGCCCTCCCGGAGCCGATGCGGATCGCGACGGCCCCGGCGCAACCCGACCCCGCCGGCGAGCCGGTCCAGCCAGCCCCGCAGCGACCAGGCCAGCGGGAAGGAATACCAGCCGTTCTCCCCGCCGATCGCCTCGATCACCGTCCACAACGCGGCCGGGTCGGCGGTCGTCGGACGTTCCCGGACATCCCGGTAGAGAGATCCCCCCGACCATTCGGGGTCGGTGGGTAGCGGTTCGGCGGGCGCGGGCCCGGCATCGGACCATCGGGTCGGGACGTCCAGATCCCGGATCCGGGTCAGCGCCAGTTCGATGGCGCGCCGGGCCCCGGTGAGCCCTTCCGCGGGATCGGGGATATGTGCGGCTATCTCGTGCTCCCCGCAGACGACATCGTTGACCAGCGATTCCATCAGCGGAACCGCGATGGCCCGGGGCACCGGGGTCACCAGATTCACCCATTGCGCCGACAGCCACGGTGTCAGTACCGGAACCGGAACGATCACCCGCCGTGGGAGACCGGCGACCTCCGCGTACACCCGCATCATCTGCTCGTAGGTGAGGATATCGGGGCCACCGATATCGAAGGCGCCGCGCACCGTGGCGGGAAGCTCCGCGGCCCGGGTCAGGTAGTACAGCACATCGCGCACGGCGATCGGCTGGATCCGGGAACGCACCCAGCGCGGGGTCACCATCGCCGGCAGTCGTTCGGTGAGATAGCGCAGCATCTCGAAACTCGCCGAGCCCGAGCCGATCACCACCGCGGCCTGGAACACCAGCGCGGGCACCGTACCGCCGAGCAGGATCCGGCCGACTTCGGCGCGCGAGGACAGATGCCGGGACAGCTCCTGCCCCGCGGGCGCGATACCACCGAGATAGACGATCCGGCCGAGGCCGGCGGTCGCGGCCTCGCGTGCGACGATGGTCGCCGCCTCCCGGTCCACGGTGTCGAAATCCGACCGGGTCAGTGAATGGACCAGGTAGTACAGCACCTCCTGGTCCTGCAGTGCCGCCCGGACATCGGCGGCGACCGTCACATCACCGCGGACGATCTCCACCCGATCACGCCAGGGCGTATCGGTCAGTTTGCCCGGTGTCCGCGCGAACACCCGCACAGTGTGACCGGCCCGCAGCAGTTCCGGTACCAGACGCCCACCGAGATAGCCGGTGGCCCCGAACACCACACAACGCATGGGTCTCCTCCATCGAGGTTGCAGGTCGCGCTTTCGGCGCCGCGAAGCGCCCGGCCGTACCGCCCGCGGGCAGCTGGTCCCCGCCCACCGCACTGCCTGCACGCTAGCCTCGCGCACGCCGACTCGGGAACGCCGACACCGCCGCGGCGGCACACCGTCGCGCACTCGATATCTCCGACCGAGCACGCCCGCACGGCCCGGAACCCCGTTCGCGGCGTTTGCCCGGGCCGATGCGGGGTAGGCGCCCCGCTATGGCCCCCTCTGTCCGAAGCATGCTGTCGCCCCGTTCGCTGACCGCTCCTGCCACCGCGGTGACCACGCTGGTGCGCACCGGCGCCGACCGCGCTGTCGGTACCGGGATCCAGGTGGTGGAGGCACCGCGGCGGGCCGCGGAGAAAGTGGCCGGCGCGGTCGTCTCGGGCCTGTCGGCCGCGAATTCGGACCGTTCGGCCAGCCTGCGCGACGATCTCACCGCGCTGATCGATCCCCGCGACCGTCGCGCCCAGCGCCGGATAGAAGTGTCCGAGGACCGGGCGACCATCGAGGTACGCGGACTGGACAACGGCCAGGGTTCGGCGGTGACCCGTTCGCTCGATCAGCGGCTCGGCCGGCTACGCGGTGTGGAATGGTGGCGGGTCAACGCGGTCACCGGCCGGATCGTCACCGCGCTGTCCAGCGGCGCGGACCTGGAGAAACTGCTGGCGGCGGTCGAGGAGGTCGAAGAGGAATCCGAGGTCGCCGATACCGGGTGGAGCCGGGCCGCAGAGTTCCCGGCGGACCGCGAGCCGGTGCTCGCGGCGGCGATCGAAGTGGCCGGCGATATCTGCGCGCTAGCGGTCTCGGCCGCGGGTACGGTACCGCCGTTGCGCGGGGTGATGCGCAGTGTGCGGGCCGTGGCGGCGTTCACCGATGCCCAGCCCCGGTTGCGCACCCACCTCGAGCAGCGGCTGGGCGGTGCCCGCGCCGACCTCCTCCTGGCAATCGCCAACGCCGCGGGCGCGGCTCTGGGAGAAGGCGCGACCGGGGGCGTCACGAATCTGCTGGCCGATACCGTTCAGCGCGGATTCGCCCTCACCGAAGCTCTGGCCCGGCGGGCGCAGTGGCGGGAATGGGAGGACGATATCGTCGACGCCGACCATTTCGGGGTCGACCGGCCGCTGCCGCCCTATACCCGGCCCGCCGATCTGCCCCGCGGCCCGGTGGAGCGGGTCGCCGACGAGATGGCGGCCGCATCGCTGGCGGGGGCCGCGACGCTGGCCGGGCTGGGCCGCG
>JABFXT010000035.1 GCA_013361595.1 Nocardia sp.
GAGATCGGGGAAGACGAGGATGGGGTCGATACCTACGTCTACGAGCCGGTCTCGCCGGTGCCGAGCCGGGGCGGGCGGCTCCTGCACCTCGGCCGCCTCGCTCCGGGGCCGATCGATCTCAGCCGGCACTGTGCGCGCGGTGACACGCTCCACTACCTGACCGAGCCCCTGGAACAGGTCGTGGACGTGGTGGGCGCGGTGTCGATGACGTTGCGAGTGAGCCTCGACCGTCACGATGGAGACCTGTTCGTCAGGCTGGTCGACCGGCATGCCGACGGTCGGATGCTGCCCGTGGCCGAAGGCAACACCCGGATTCGATTCCGTGACGACCTGACCACTGCGCGTCCCTTGCCGCCGGGCGAAACAGCTGTCATCACTGTCGATCTGGGCAATACCGCCCAGCGGTTCCAGGTCGGTCACCAGCTCGGCGTACTGGTGACGAGCAGCAATTTCCCGCATATCGATCGCAACCTCGATCTCGCGCCGGGCGGCGCGACCGCCGCCGTCGACCCGTTGCCGGTCACCGTACGTCTGCACACCGCGGGCTCGACGCTCACTCTCGACATCCTCCCTGGCGAAAGGACCCGATGATGCCGGTATGGACCGAACGACACGAGGCCGCGGTGGCCGTGCTGTCGTACCGAAATCCGCCCCGCAACTTCCTCACCTTCGCCGCACTCACCGAACTGGGGGAGATACTGCGGCGAATCGCCGCCGACGACACGATCTCGGTGGTGTTGCTGCGCAGTGAGGTTCCCGGCTACTTCGTGGCGCACGCGGACCTGACCGAACTCGCCCGGCTCGCCGCGGGCCCCGTTCCGGAGGCGCGTTCCTGGTACACCACGATGCGGCTCGTCGAAACCATGCCGCAGCCGGTGATCGCCGCGATCGACGGGCAGGCGTGGGGCGGTGGTGTCGAACTCGCCCTGGCCTGCGCGTTGCGCTGGGCGAGCGAGTCGGCGCATTTCGCGTTGATCGAGACGTCGCTGGGCATCATCCCGGGGGCGGGCGGGACACAACGGTTGATTCGGCTCGTCGGCCGGGGCGACGCCACCGAGATGGTGTTGAGCGGAGAGGTTGTCGATGCCCAGCGGGCGCGGCAGATCGGATTGGTCGGCCGGGTCTTCGCGGCCGAGGGCGTCGACGAAGCCGTTCTGGCCGCTGCCGTAACGATGGCGCGGAAGCCGCGGGCGGCGCTCGCGGCGGCGAAACGAGTGTTGCGCGAGGGCGCTGAGCTGAGGGTCGCGGATGCTTTCCGCCTCGAGGGCAGCACGTTCGCGGACCTGCTCGCGACGCCGGAATCTGTTGCTTTGCAGGAAGATGCGCGACACGCCTACGCCGCCGCAACCGGCGACGAGCCGGTGTGCTTCGGCCCCGGCCGAGTGGTGAACTGATATGCGCGGCGTCGCTGTCGTCACCGGGGCGAGCCGAGGGGTGGGCCGTGCGATCGCCCTCGAACTCGCCGACCTGGGCTATGACATCGCTGTGGGTTACTACGCTCGAGCCGGCGATGCCGCTGACGTGGTCCGCGCGATCGAGCGTCTCGGCCGGTCTGCGTACGCGGTGCAAGCCGACACGCGCGAAGCCGATTCGTGTCGTGCGATGGTCGGCCGAGCGCGCGAGCTGGGGCCGATCCGCGCCCTGGTCGCCAACGCAACCGGATTCGCCGACGCGTCGCCCACGCTGACCTCGACCGTGGACAGTTCTATCCAGACATATACCGAGATGTTCACCGCCCGGGTGGGCTCCGTGCTGAGCCTGGTCAGAGCGGCGGGTGACGATCTGCGCGATGGTGGTCGAATCGTCGCCGTCAGCAGCACCGGTACTCGCCGATATGTTCCCGGATACGCCCCGATCGCGGTATCGATGGCAGCGGCGGAAGCTGTGATCCGCTACCTGGCCGTAGAATTGGGCCGCGTAGGTGTCACGGCGAACATCGCCAGCGGCGGCGTCATCGACACCGACGCACTATCGGCCATCTCGTCGGACCCGGAGCGCCTGAAGGTGCTGGTCGCCAAGTCGACACCGCTGGGCCGTGTGGGCCGGGCCCACGACCTCGCCCGCCTGGTCAAATTCCTGTGTGGCGACGACGGCGCATGGGTGAACGGCCAGAACCTGATCGCTGACGGCGGTAACCTCATCGCGTAATCCGGCCGGCGACCAGTTCTGCCACTCCGCGATCCGGACGCGGCAGGCGGGCGCTCATCGCTACCTCTGCGGAGGAAGCCGCCCAGGGCAGGCCCTTCGTCGGTGCTCTGTATCGGTGGAAGTCTCGGTACGGTGAAGTTATGCCGGATATGCACACTGTTCCTCGTACCGGTCGTCCGCGTGACAGTCGGGTGGATGCTGCGCTGCTCGAGGCCGCTGCCCGCCTGCTGGTCGAACGTGGTTATGGTGCGTTGACCCTGCAGGCTGTTGCCACGGCGGCGGGCACGAGCAGGCCCGCTCTGTATCGCCGGTATACCGATCGTGCTGATCTGATCGTGTCGGTGTTGATCGACCGGTACGGGTTGGAACCCGGTGCCGAGGATCTGGGCGGGATCGAGGCGGAGTTGGTGGCGATTCAGCGGCATCAGCGTGAACTGTTCAATGATCCGGTGCTGCGCCGGGCGTTGCCCGGTCTGCTGGAGGAGCTCGGTCGCGCGCCGGAGGTCGCGCGCCGGTTCAACGAGCAGTTCCTGCGTCCCCGGCGGGTGTCCACGGCGGCGATTTTCGAGCGTGCGGCCGCCCGGGGTGAGATCGCTGCGGGGGTCGATCCGGAGTGGCTGTGTGACCTCATTACGGGGCCGATGTTGATGCGCGCCCTGGTGCCTGCGCTGGGGCCTATCGATGAGGAGTTCGTGCAGTGCACGGTGCGGTCTGCGCTCGATGCGGTGGGTTTGTCTGCGCGCTGATGATTCTGCGATCGACGTCATAGTTCATAGAGCGAATCTTTCATTGCAAGGCGTAATGTAATAGATCGGCGGAGGCGGCTGATACCCCGGCAGCCCGCGTCCGTCCAGCGATCGAGCGATCCGGCATCGCCCAGTCGGCCGGGTCCGGTCGTTTCGGCCCGGGAGCGTGTTCGGTAGGGGTATCTACCGGGCCGAAGCCGACCATCCGTGCTGGGGCTCGGATGACGCCGTCCAGGCAATAGGGCGATGCCGAAGCATGCCGGTGTCGGCCGTTACCCCGGGTCGGCTCGGTCGTCCGGCTTCCCGAGTGAAGGGGGCTCGCCGTCTACGAGGTGGATTGTTGCGCCGGCGGAGTGCGCTTCGAGAGCCGCAGAAACGTCGATCCCTTTCCGTCCAGCACTTTCGATCGCTTCTTCCGGAGCGAGGAAGTCGAACCCTGTGACTTCTTTCTCGTCGACATCGAATTTCATCCCCGACACTCCAGTGCCGGCCGACGCATCGAAGGTCGCCAGGTAGATGTAGTCCGTCAACGGATGATCGCGTCCATGTCCGGGATCTGCGGATTTCCTGTTGGTAGCGAGCAGGCGTTCGATCCTGACAGTTTTCCCGATCTCTTCTCCGAGCTCTTCTCGAACTTCTCGTCGCGCTGCGTCCTCTGGCTGTTCCCTTTTTCGTGGGCCGTTGTCGACGAAGCCTCCGGGCATGGTCCGCTTGCGTTCGTATGGAGACTGCAGCATCAGAACTCGACCACGCTCATCCATGATGACAACCTTGGCTGCCGCCAAGTTCTCGGGGTCGAGGTTCCCTTCGTCGAACTGTTGACGGAACCATGCTCTGCGGCTGTCGGCTGTGTATTTGCCGGCAGCCGCGGACGATGTGGGTGCCGCGGGCGCCCCCTTGGAATTCGGGGTGCCGGCATGAGAGAGGTCGCCTCCGGTGGAGGTTCGATCGGCATGCGCCTCAGGCCCCGGCCGTTTCCCCGGCTCGAGACCGGGCACGTCGATCTGACGCCGGCCCACCAGATCCTGATCGGGTATCGCCTCCGTGGCTCTCTTCGCGATCACCCTGACCTCCCGAATCGGATCATTCACCGCACCGGCCACGTCGGGGATGAGCTTCTTAGAGAGCTTCGCGGCAACACGTTTGCGGAACCAACCAGCGAGATCTCGCCCGATCACTGCGCGATCACAATGCAGCAAGACTCCGAGAAGCATTCACACTTGTCGAGCTGCAATATATTCCGATACAGCACTTCGGCGGCCTCGCTCATCGTCGCGAGAGCGAAGCCGATCATGCGACGGCGAGCCGGACTGGGTGTGCTCTCGACGCTCCACGCCCAGGAAATGACGCCGCGCCGCCGCATGAGCCGGCGCCCTGGAGGTCGGCGCAGCCGGTTGCCGGTCGCCCGCAACACCGTGTCAGCGTGAATGTCGTTCGTGGACATGCTCTCTTCCCGTAATCGGTGGATCAGGGATCGAGTGTCGACTGCTGTGGGTCACCACGCAAAGAGGAGGCCGGATCCTGCCTCACCCCAATATTCGAGAGTTCTGGAACATAATTTCGGATTTCGGATTTCGGATTTCGGATACACGGTTACCGAACCTCTGACCCGGCCGCCGAGGA
>JABFXT010000397.1 GCA_013361595.1 Nocardia sp.
ACCCGCGTTCCCGATCGGCATCCAGGGGCCCGAACTGATCGACGGCCGGATGGTGGATTCCGGCAGCTGGCTGGGATTCCTGAATATCTTCAACTGGTCCGGCCAACCCGCGCTCTCGGTCCCCGCGGGATTCACCGCCGCCGGACTGCCCGTCGGATTGCAGATCGTCGGACCGCATCTGGGCGACGCCGCGGTGCTCGCGGCGGGTGCCCTCTTCGAACGGGAACGGCCGTGGCAGCACCGGTGGCCCGGCGCATCGGCAACCGGCACGACACCAGAGGAGGACCTCCTACGATGACCGGACTCGACGGACTCAATCCGACACCGGGCGCACTGGTCCTGGGATTGGTCCAGGCGCAGGTCCCCACGATCCGCGAACCCGGCGATCTGCCGGCGACCGCAGAGCGGCTGGCGGACATCGGGCGGCGCGCCAAGATCGGTATGCCCACGATCGATCTGGTGGTCGTACCGGAGTACAGCATCAACGGGCTGGATCCGCGGACCTGGCTCGACAACGCCATGCTGTGCGACCGGGACGGACCCGAGATGGCGATACTGGCCGATGCCTGCCGCGAAGCCGGGGTGTGGGGCTGCTTCTCGATCATGGAGCGAAACCCGGACGGTGCGCCCTGGAACAGCGGAATCATCATCGACGATACGGGCCGGGAACGTCTCTACTACCGCAAGATGCATCCCTGGGTACCCGCCGAACCGTGGGCACCCGGTGACCTCGGCATCCCGGTATGCGATGGGCCGGCGGGGTCCAAGCTGGCGCTGATCATCTGTCACGACGGAATGTTGCCCGAGATGGCGCGCGAGGCCGCCTACAAGGGCGCGAACGTCATTCTGCGGACGGCCGGATACACCTATCCGATCCGGCAGGCCTGGCAGATCACCAACCAGGCGAACGCCTTCCAGAATCTGGCGTATACCGTCTCGGTGGCGCTGGCCGGACCGGACCGGAACAATATCTGGTCACAGGGCGAGGCGATGGTGTGCGATATCGACGGCACCGTTCTGGTGCGGGGAGACGGGACGCCCGATCGGGTGGTCACGGCGGAGGTCGTCCCGGCGCGTGCGGATCAGGCCCGGCAGACCTGGGGTGTGGAGAACAATATCTACCAACTCGGTCACCGGGGGTACTCCGCTGTCGAGGGTGGAGCCCGGGACTGCCCGTACACATTCATGCGGGATCTGGTGTCCGGCACATACGCGGTGCCGTGGGAATCCGAGGTCCGGCAGGTGGACGGGACGGGCGCGGGCTGGGGTGTTCCGGCCGAGGTGCGTGCGCGCTGAGTCCAGCGCGAGGGCGCGTACCACGACACTTCGGCACCGCGCACAGCCCTGGGGGCGGCAGAACGCGCGCGCATCCGAAACAGGCTGCGGCTGTGTCATCGCCGATGTGCCGGCTGGTTCGGCCCGATACAAGTGGTACCGACCCTGCCGCCGAGGCCATGTGTACCGCAGCGCGGACCGACCTCTTCAGCTGTCTCCGTGATCAGCTGAATCCAGCACCTCGAGGTACGCGCGGTTGCCGGGCTTGTCGCGATAGATGCCGAAACCTGTGGTCCGCCGGTAGCCACTGTGTTCGTAGAGTGCATGAGCGGCATGCTGTTTACTGCCTGTGTCGAGGATAACGGCGTGGTAACCATCTGCTCGCGCATCATGTTCCAGCCGGGACAGCAAGGCACGGGCAATGCCCCTGCGGCGGACGCCCACCACAACGAACATGCGTTTGATCTCGGCAATAGTGCCGCTTTCTTCGTGATGATGGCGGCGATAGCCGCCACATCCGATCGGGGCACCGTCCAAGTAGGCGACGATGAACCGGCCCCGGCGTTCGAGTGCGAACTCGTCGGGTGACAATGGTGACTGATCAGCATGGCCGTAAAGGGCTGTATTGGTCCGATTCGCGGCCTCGATCATCTCAGTGGCCGCCGGTGAGTTGTAGGACTCGGTGCGCAGATCTACCACGGTGGGCACGGCGTTCGGACGGTCTTCCATACTGTCTGACTAGCAGACTCCGGACTTCAGTAGTGATGTGGACTCGTCGACGAGGTTCCGGACAGCGGTAGTCCTGCGGTGGGGGTGCAGTTCGGTCACCACGGAATCGAACAGACTTCGGCACCGCGCGGATCCGACCCGCGACAGGAGTGGAAGCACAGAGACTCGGTCAGCACTCCCGCGACAACCGCCGGCAGCGGATCCCGTGGAATCGTCTCGCGGTCCCGCCACGCAAAGGGCGTCTTGGCATGGACGCGCCGGTCCGCAGGTAGCAGTCGGTTGATTCTGCGCGCCAGCTCATATGGAGAACAGCCGAGCTCCTCGAGGATCCGCCGAAGTTCGGTATTCGGTTCCGACAGTAGTAATCGACACGACACGTCCAGCGAGGGATCGAGCACCACCACAACGACACTCACAACGACGAGGTCTCCCATGACTGAGATGCCCCGGCTGCCTACTCGCGTGCCGAACAACCGGGCCATGGCCGCCACCCTTCAGATCTGGCACAACCGCAACCGCGGACTCATGGAACAAATCGCCGCCGGGCTCCGAGCACTCGATCACCCCGCCGGCTGTAGATCCGAAGAGCCGATGCGTGGGTACGCGCACGCACACCAGGTGATGGACGTGCACGCTGGCCACCGCTGCCCCCGATACGACCTGGCGGTCCGCTACACACAGCAGGCGCGACCGTGACGGGACCGCGACGTACCGTCGTCTTGTGCCGACCGGAAACGCCGGGTCGCGAAATCCGACAGCTGGCGAGCCGGTACCGGCTCGAAGTCGTCTACACGGTATTCACCGACATCGAATCAGCCGAGCTCACCGCGCTGATCGCCATACAGCACATCATCGAAAACAATGCTGAAGTATTGGTGATCCCGCATCTGACCGCGCCGTGGATCGCCGGGCTCCGGCAGTGGAAAGCCGTCCGCACCGCCGTGCAGATCATCACCTCCGATGGCCCAGTCGAGAAGTTCACGCGATGAGCTGCCCGGACAATGAACCGCAGACCGATCGAATAGTGATCCGCATCACATAATGTCAGAATTCTCGGAGCCACGTTGTCTGGTACTCGAACCCCTCGAGATGAAGGAGACACCGTGAACGAGAACATCGACGTGGTGGTGATCGGCGGCGGATACGCCGGAGTGATGGCGGCCAATCGTCTGACGCAACGCGAAGACGTGACGGTGACCGTGCTCAATCCGCGCCGGGTCTTCGTACCGCGCCTGCGGTTGCACCAGCTGGTGGGCGGAACCCACGATGCGGTCGTCGACTATCAGGATGTCCTGGCCGAGAGTGTCCGGCTGGTCGTCGACAACGTGACCCGGATCGATGCCGCCGGACGCAGTGTCACAACGGCCGAAAGCGGCACGATCGGCTACGACTACCTGGTCTACGCGGTGGGCAGCACTGTTGCCGGTCCGCCGGTGCCGGGTGCGGCCGAGTTCTCCCACCCGGTCGCCACTCTGGAGGCGGCGCAACAGCTACGGTCGACGCTCTTCGATACCCCCATGACGGCCGCGGTAACGGTCGTCGGCGGCGGCCCGACCGGGATCGAAACCGCGGCGGAGCTGGCCGAGCAGGGCCGCGCCGTCACGCTGGTCTGCGGCAGTGTCCTCGGCCCCTACCTGCATCCGAAGGCTCGGCGAACCGCCCGCAAGTATTTCGCCGGGCTGGGGGTGACCGTGATAGAAGGAGCCGAGGTCACGGCGGTCACCCGGGACACCGTCGAACTCGACGACGGCCGGACGCTCCCGAGCGCGGTCACCATCTGGACGGCGGGCTTCGGCGTCCCCGACCTGGCCGGCCACAGCGGCCTGAGTACCGACGCCGCTGGGCGTCTGCTCACCGACGAGACACTGACCAGCGTCGACGACGAGCGCATCGTCGCGGCGGGTGATTCGTCGGCGCCGTCGGATCTGCCGTTCCGGATGAGCGCCTACACCGCGTACTGCCTGGGCGCGCACGCCGCCGATACACTCCTGCACCGCATCGCGGGTGAACAGCCCACACCGATCGACATGTCCTTCCCGGCCATGTGCCACAGCTTCGGCCGCGATGCCGGAATCTACCAGCTCGGTCACAAGGACGAGACCGCGATGCGGGTGTTTTTCAGCGGATTCCTGGGCAAGAAGCTCAAGGAATTCGCGTGCAACGCGGGTATCGAACATCTGGCGAACGAGGCGCGCAAACCGGGTTCGCACCACTGGTTCAAGGACGGCAAACACCGTCCCCAGCTGCTCCGGGCCCAGCGCGACAAGGCGGCGGAGCCGGCCGTATAAGGACATCGGAGCCCGGCAGCGCCGCACTGTCGTCGGCCGCACGCTGCGCGGCGGTGCCGTCGGGCTCCGCCGCGCAGTCGTCCCGGCCAGGAGAACCGGCCGGGCGTGCGACGGATCAGACCAGCCAGCTGTTTCGCCGGTAGTAATCCGCCTCGTCGTCACCGTCGTCGTCTATCGGTGCGACGACACTGTTTCGCCGGCGGGCGGCGATGGATCGTGCGATCACCTCGCTCGGGTCGAGCTCACCGGGTGGTCCCGGCCGCGTCGTATTTCCTTCGCCGCCCACTCCCGGGACGCCCGCGCCGCCGCCCCCGGGTGCCGGCGACCCCGTGTTCTGCCGGTGCCGCTCGCCGTGCGGCCGCGGAACTCCGAGCTCCCGCGGCCCGGCGGAATCCGGTTCGGGCCCTCGCTCGAACCGGGCCGCGCGATCGGTGTCCTGTCGCCCCGGTTCGTCCACACCGGTGTGCGAATCATGCTCTCGGCCTTCCTGATCGGCCGCGGCCTCCGCCATATCCGCCCAGAACCGCCGCATATCGGCCGCCGACTGCTCGGCGAGCTCGGTACTCCGGGCTTCTCGCCGAGCTTTCGCCTCTGCCATCCGCTCCACCATGCGCTCGGAGTACCGGCGGCATTCCTCGCCGATCCGTTCGACTTCACTGGCCATACTCACCTCGCCGATCGGGCCCGGACAGCATTACCGCGGTTCGGCCCGTGATCACAGCGGGCCCGCCTCGGCCAGCTGTGCGCCGGTATCCACCGGCGGCGCGGGTGGTGGGGCCGGCGGATCGGGTTCGGGGGTTTCCGGCTCTGCGGGTTGCCCGCCCGGGTAATCCTGCGGGCGGTGTTCACCGTCTTCCTGTTTCGTTCCGGCCGGGGCCCCGGGCACTCCCGCGGGCTGCTGATCCCCGGCCTCCGGTGCGGCCGTTTCGCCGGGTGAGTTCTCGCCGACGATCACCGGTGTGCCGTCGGGGCCGATTTCGATCCGGTAGGTCGCTGGATCACCGGTCGGACTGTCCACCACGAGTGCCAATCCGCCGTCGGGGCCGACTTCGAGCTTGTAGTTCCGGCCGTTGAGCTCGACACCGCCCGCGGCCGGCTCACCGTCACCCTCGGGGTCCGGTTTCCCGTCACCGTCGACGTCGGCATCGGGCTCGCCGTCACCGTCGAGATCTTTGTCGGATTCGCCGTCGCCGTCGGCGTCCAGGTCCGGTTCGCCGTCACAGTCGAGATCCTGATCGGTGTCGTCCTCCGGATCGATCACCTTCTCGGCCTCTTCGCGCAGCTGCTCGAGCGTACTGCCGAGCTGCTCGGTCGCCGAGCCGACCAGACTGCTCAACCCCTCGGACAACTGGGTACCGATATCCGACGAAGCGAGCTGGGTGCCCAGTTCCGCGATGGTGGACAGTGGATTGTCCGTGCTCGGGGTCTGGGTGGTCGCCGGGGTGCCGGTGGTGGCGGGTGTGCCGGTGGTCGCGGGGGTACCCGTCGTCGCCGGGGTACCCGTGCTCGCGGGGGTACCCGTCGTGGCGGGTGTACCGGTGGAGCTGGGCTGGTTCGTGGTTCCGGACGGTGTGGTGGGCTGCGAGGTCGGCGAAACCTTCGGGCACGGATATCGGGTCGCGTTCAGACCCGCGAACGCACCGACCATTTCGTCGTGAATACTCGCGACCTTCTGGTTCGTCTGATCGCAGGCACTGACGAATTCCCTGAGATTCGACTCGTAATCGGGCTTGAAGGTTTCGTTCAACCAACTCGTACAACGCGCCTTCATCTTGCCCACGTAGGTCGAATCTCCATCGCTCAGCAATGGAATGTAGAGACCTCCGGACTCGGCGAGATCCGGGAAAATCCTGTTGACCCGGTCGACCAGGGTGTCGCTGCCCATTGCCGAACTCCAGCCGAACCCCTGGGCGAAAGTGATGATGCTGTCGATGTCCTCGGGGCTCTTACCGTGCACATCGGGATCGCCGTCCAGCAGAATCCCTTCGGCGGCTTTCGCCTTGATACCCACCGCCTGACGCAGGGCCTGCGGCGCCGCATCGATCTCCTCGTGGACCTTGCGCACGATATTGAGATCGGCCTCGGACAGCTGGAGTTGCGTGGCCATCATATTCGCGGCCAGGGTAGCCGCCTCTCCCCACCACGCCGTGGACAGGTCGTGCGCGAGAGTGGCCTGCTGATTGCGCTCGGAGGCGACCCTGTCGAGTACGGTCTTCAGCGTATCCGCGGCTGTCCGGAACGCATTCTCGTTCAGCCCGTTCTGCTGATAGAACAGTCCGTGCAGATCCTTGTAGTTCCGGAAATCGGGCGCGGTCGCGGCGCCCACCCACCGGAGATAACGCGCTTCCAGTATCTCGAAGTAACGCAGTGCCTTCGAACCGATTCCGAGCAGTTCGGTACAGCTACGATTCTCCGTCGCCGGGGCTCCTTGATCGTCGGCCATCGGTTCAGCTCGCCGCCTGCTGAGTTCTACCGGCGTTCTCCTGGTCCACATCGGACATCTCGATCACCGTCTGCCCCATGGCATCACCGGTGAGCTGGGTGGCCTCGGACCAATCACCGAGCCATTTCTCCACCGCCGCGATCCCGGCGTGAATGGCGTCCCCCTGCGCCTTGTACGCGGCACCGGTATCGGCGGGGGCGATCGGACTACGGGCGACACTCTTCGCCTGATCCTCGATCACCGCGGCGCTGGTGCGCATATCGTTCGCCAGGGCCACCAGAGCATCACCCTGCATTCCGACCGACTGATCACCTGTACTCACGAGCCGCTCCCCTCCGTTCTGCTCCGCCCCGCGCGGGACCGCCCCGTTTCGGCCGAGCTGCGCTGTCACTGAATCCGACGCGTCCCGGGCCCGACAGGTTCCGCGCCCGGAAAGGCCCGGTACGCCGACCGCGAACGATTTCCCGTTCATCTTTCCATCCCCGACCGTACAGCGCAGCCCCGTTCCCGGCCGGGAACGGGGCTGGTGGCGGCCATGGGGCGCGGGGGTACGCCGCCACCGAACCGATCCGGTGACGGCGGACGATCAACGTTTCGGCATGAGCAGCCACAGCGCGAGATAGATGAGGAACTGCGGGCCGGGCAGCACACAGGACACCACGAACAACAGCCGGACGAGTCCGGAGCTGATGCCGAAGTATTCGGCGATCCCGCCGCAGACTCCGCCGATCCACTTATCGGCGGTGGAGCGGGTGAAACGGCGTGCGGGGGCGGTCATGGCGGTCCTTTCGATCGCGGTTGCTACACCCCCACTATGCGGACCGCCGCCGGTCGCTCGCATCGGCAGTGCTACCGACCCGCACCCTGATTTCCGGGGCCCGCGGCTCAGGGTGGATCCCTGAGCCGGGTACCGGTTCAGACCGCCGCGACCAGTTTCGCGAGATCGTCGGCGAGCTGCTGGGCCCGGTCCGGATCGGTGGCCTCCACCATGACCCGGACCAGCTGTTCGGTTCCGCTGGGACGCAACAGGATTCGACCGGTATCGCCGAGCAGGGCCTCGGCCGCGCGGACGGCGTCGAGAACACCCGGATCGGCGGTCACCGCGGCTTTGTCCGAGACCGGGACGTTCACCAGGACCTGAGGCACCTTCTGGATCACCGCCGCCAGCTCGGCCAGCGGCGACCCGGTCCGGGCCATCCGGGCCATCAACTGCAGGCCGGTCAGGATACCGTCTCCGGTCGTGCCGTGGCGCGGGAAGACGACGTGCCCGGACTGCTCGCCACCCAGCGTGTACCCACCGGTGCGCAATTCCTCCAGCACATACCGATCACCGACACCGGTGGTGCGCACGGTGATGCCGGCGGCACGCATCGCCAGATGCAGTCCCAGGTTGCTCATCACGGTGGCCACGAGGGTTTCGTCGACGAGGGTCCCGGATTCGCGCATTCCGATGGCCAGGATCGCCATGATCGCGTCGCCGTCGACGATCTCGCCCGCCGCGTCCACCGCCAGACACCGATCGGCGTCACCGTCGTGGGCCAGGCCGAGATCGGCCCCGTGCTCCAGGACCGCCTGCTGAACCTGCTCTATATGGGTCGACCCGCAGCCGGCGTTGATATTGAGCCCGTCGGGGTCGGCGTTGATAGCGACGACCCGGGCGCCGGCCGCACGGTAGGCGGCGGGCCCGACCTCGGACGCGGCACCGTGCGCGCAGTCCACCACGACGGTCAGTCCGCTCAGATCCTGACCGGTGGCCTCCACCAGATGCTCGACATAGCGCTCATGGGTATCCGGACCGGGCCGGCCCGTTGCGGCGGCACCGAGTACCCGGCCGATCCCCGCCCCGGTCGGGCGATCGAAGCCACCGGCGGCGACCCGCTCCTCGATACGTTCCTCGACAGCGTCCTCGAGCTTGTGCCCACCGGCCGCGAAGATCTTGATTCCGTTGTCCGGCATGGGATTGTGCGAGGCGGAGATCATCACGCCCAGGCTCGCGTCGTACAGACCGGTCAGGTAGGCGACAGCGGGGGTCGGCAGCACGCCGACCGGCAACACATCCATTCCCGCGGCGGTCAGCCCCGCGGTCACCGCGGCCTCCAGCATCTCCCCGCTGGCGCGCGGATCCCGCCCGAGGACCGCGATCTTACGGTGACCGGCCCGGACGTCTCCGCCCAGTACCTGCGCCGCCGCCCCGGCGACCCGTAACGCCAGCTCCGGGCTCAACGAATCGTTGGCGAGTCCGCGTACGCCGTCGGTGCCGAACAGATGTCCCATACCTTGCCCCTCGTCAGTGAGTCCACAGCGCACGCCGATCCCCGCCGAACTGCCCTCGGAACGGTCGGCCGGCGAACGCCGCGGTAGATATAGCACGAGAGCAGGCGACCGGCCCGGCCGGTCGCCTGCTCTCGGAACCGACACCGGCACGCCCACCCGCACGCGGCGGGCGGACAGCCGGCATCGGTGATATCAGCGCTTCGAGTACTGCGGCGCTTTACGGGCCTTCTTCAGACCGTACTTCTTGCGCTCGGTGGCACGCGGGTCACGAGTGAGGAACCCGGCACGCTTGAGCGCGGGACGATCGTCGGCGTTGACCACGATCAGCGCCCGGGCGATGGCCAGACGCAGCGCGCCGGCCTGCCCCGAGGGGCCGCCGCCGTGCAGGCGAGCGTACACATCGAAGCCTTCGACGCGCTCGACGGTGACCAGCGGCGATTTCACCAGCTGCTGGTGGACCTTGTTCGGGAAGTAGTCCTCGATCGAACGGCCGTTGAGCACGAAGTTGCCGGTACCCGGCACCAGGCGCACCCGGACCACGGCTTCCTTGCGGCGGCCGACGGTCTGCACCGGACGGTCCAGCGGAGCCGCGTACTCGACGAACTCGGCGTCGTCGTCGTAGACCACGCCCTCGTCCAGCACCTCGGCCGCGGCGTCCTCGACGACCGCTTCGTCGTATTCGGTGAATTCCTCGGGAGCGGTCACTGGGCCACCTGCTTGATCTCGAACGGAACGGGCTGCTGAGCGGCGTGCGGATGGCTCGGGCCCGCGTACACCTTCAACTTGCCGGCGATCGCGTTGCCGAGTTTGTTCTTGGGGATCATGCCCTTGACGGCCTTCTCCACCAGCCGGTCGGGGCGCGTTTCCAGCACCTGGCCGACAGTGCGGGACTTCAGGCCACCGGGGTGCCCGGAGTGGTGATGGATGAGCTTGTCCCGACGCTTGTTGCCGCTGATGGCAACCTTGTCGGCGTTGATGATGATGACGAAATCGCCACCGTCCATATGCGGTGCGTAGGTCGGCTTGTGCTTACCGCGCAGCAGATTCGCTGCCTGAACGGCAAGACGGCCGAGCACTACGTCAGTGGCGTCGATGACGTACCACTGCCGGGTGACGTCACCCGCCTTCGGGCTGTACGTAGGCACAGTGCTTCCCTGTCTGTCGTCGATGCTGCCGGCCCGGTGCGTGGTCGAGGGGTTCCCGGCGGCCGGTTGAGACCCAGGCCTCGGCGTTCCACACACCAGCCGGTCACGATACCAGCCGGGTACCGGCATCCGGAAACCGCCCGGAAGCTGCTCCGATAGCACCGGATGCCGGTCAGATATCGATCGGCGGGCCCGGGTCGGCGATACCCGGCAGACCGGGTACCAGGTAACGGAGGGTGTCGATACCGGGTTCCGCGCATTCGGCCCGGTCCGGCTCCTCGACCTGCCCGGGTTCCGGCATCGCGCCCCGGATCGAATCGCCCGGCCCGGGAGCGGCGGGAACACGGGCGTACAGCGGATGGCCCGGATCGTCCGGCCCGTCGTCACCGGTGGCCGACCGGCCGTGCGGTTCGATGGTCACCCGCGGCATGGGTACACACCCGGCCGTTGCGGTCGACAGCCGGAATCCGGGCGCGGCCGTGCCGGCGACCGCGGTCTCGGCCGCGGGATAGGCCTGTGCGGTACCCGCTCCGTGCGCGCCCCAGGCCGTCACGGCGAGTGCGGCCACCCCGACGACGGCGTGCGCCCCGAACAGGTTGTCCTTCATCTTGTTCCAGAGCTTGCCTTTGCCGCGATCGCCGTCCGGCTCGGAACCGGTCCGCGGTTCACCGGCACCGGGTCCGTTGCGACCGGGTTCCGGCCCGCCGTGGCCCGGCGGCACCGCCGCTTGGTTACCCGTCGCCGGATCCGGCGGCCGGGTGAACCGGCTCGGCGGCCCCGATATGGGTGGCGGCAACTCGCCGCGCTCGACCTTCACCGTGGCTTCCTGATCGGACGGACCATAGGAGAAGGGAGCGGCCGGAGGGCCCTGGTTCGGTCCGGATACCGGACCCGGCGGCGCGATATTCGGGGCCGGCGGGTGCGGTCCCGGCGCGGGGCGATACGACACCGGCGGACTCTGTCCCGGGCCGGGCCCGTTCGGCCCCGGATTGGGCGCAGGCGGCGCGGAGACCGCGTGGTTCGGTGCGGGAGCGCCGGGGTCCGGCTGCGGCACCGGCGCATTCGAGCCGGGCGGCGGATACGCCGCCGGACCGTCGTCCACGTCCTCGTTTTCGCTGATCAGCAGATGGGTGGCGCCGAGAACCAGCGCATGCATCGGATGCTCGGCCTTCTTCAACCGCTGCCCCAGATGGTTGCGGAAGGCGAATCGCAGGGTTTCGTTGAACACCACCTGCCCGGCCAGCAGCACCGTGGAATTGTCCGCGCCGATCGAGCGCGCGGCAGCCATCACTTCGATCACGGTGTCGTCGGCGACCCGGGGGTTGCGGGTCGATTCGGGGTCGATCGGCACGTACACCGATTCGGTCGGGCGTTCGTCGTCGCCGTGCACCGCGACGACGAGCACATTGGCGCGGCCGTCCACCACCTGTCCGTCGAAATGGACGGCGGTGGCCCCGACCCCCTCGGGCAACGCAAGGTCGGGCGGCCGGACCAGGCCGAGCGCCCGGACATATCCGGACAGTGCGATGGATTCCGGGATCGGCTCGACCTCGACATCGAGTTGTTCGACCAGCTGGGCGTACGCGTCGATCTTCGGATCCGGCCAATCGTCGGGATAGGGCAGCGCGACCACATCCGGTTTACCCCGGAGATAGGTCCCCACGGCGGCCAGCGGGTTGTAGAGCCGCGCCCGGAACACCAGCTCGGCCGGCCAGGTGGCTCCGGCGATGACGATCTGGGAATGCCCGAGAATCTCCCGTACATCCGGGATCGCCATCCCGAGATCGGGCCGCTGCCGGTCCGCGCCGGCGGTATAGAGCCGGCCGGAGGCATCGGCCAGCAGATAGGCGGGTGGGTTGTAGCTTCCCTCGACCTGCACGGGGCGGATGGGCACGCCGGATCCGCCCGCGGCGACGGACACCACATCCCACCCGAGATGTACTGCCCCTACTCGCACCATCACAGGCATCAGTGTGCCTGGTGTGCGGATGTCGCGCTCGCCGCCCCCACCCACCAGCGGGGCGAGTGGTCGATCGGCCCGGTCAGTGCTCTCATCTCGCGGACTTCTTCAGCCGCAGGCGGGTCCAGGTGATGAGTGCGAGCACCACGGTGATGGCCACCACCAGGCCGATATCCAGGAACCATACATTTCGCGCATGCTCCCAGAACCCGTCCTGTTGCGATTGGACGAACAGGGAGCGAATATCCACCGTCGATGCCGCGGCGGCGTAACCCCAGCGCGAGGGGAACAACCACGAGACCTGTTCCAGCACGACGCGATCGGTCACCGGGATCAGACCTCCGGCCATCACCAGCAGCCCCATGATCGCCACCACCAGCAGCGGCATCACCTGCTCGCTGGATTTGGCCAGACTGGACAGCAACAGCCCGAACACCACACAGGCGACAGCGGTGGCGGCGATATCTATATAGAGTTCGGCGCCGCCGACGGCCAGCACCGATCCCTCCTCCGGCCGCTTCTTGCCCAGCAGCACGAAACCGATCATCACTCCCGACTGCAGCAGCGCGGCCAGGCTGAAGACCACGATCTTCGCCGTCAGATAGGCCCCCGAGCGCAATCCGACCGCGCGTTCCCGCACGAAGATGGTCCGCTCTCCGACCAGATCGCGCACGGTGAGGGTGGAACCCATGAAACAGGCACCGAGAATGAGCACCACCAGCAACTGCTGCGGTTCGGAACTACCGACACGGATGAAGGATCCGTCGTCGGTCTGCGTCAGCGGCGGCGGGGAGAACCCGTACTGCCCCGGCACCACCAGCGACAACCCACCCAGCACGAACGGCAGCAACACCAGGAAGGTGAGGTAGCCGCGGTCGGCCAGGATCAAACGCAACTGCCGCCGGGCCAGGGTGGAGAACTGTTTCCAGGCACCCGACTGCGGGGGCGAACCACCGCCGCTCTGCCGCGCGGCGGGTGGCGGCGGCGGTGGCAGCGCCGCCTGCCGGGACCGGTAGTGCGCGAACGCGGCATCCGGGTTGGCCGCCACATCGGCGAAGATCCGTGCCCAATCGCTGGTGCCCAGTGCGGCTTCCACACCCGCGGGGTTGCCGGCGTAGGCGGTTTTCCCGCCGGGGGCCAGCAGCACCACCTGATCGCACATGTCCAGGCAGGCCACCGAGTGGGTGACGACGATCACCACCCGGCCGGCGTCGGCCAGTTCCCGCAGCATCATCATGACCTGCCGGTCCAGCGCCGGGTCCAGGCCGGATGTCGGTTCGTCGAGGATCAGCAGCGAGGGGCCGGTGAGCAGTTCCAGCGCCACCGACGCGCGTTTGCGCTGGCCACCGGAGAGCCGGTCGACCCGGGTGTCGGCGTGTTCGGTGAGCGAGAGTTCCCGCAGGACACCGTCGATGACCTGCTGCCGGTCCGCCTTGGAGGAGTCGGGTGGCAGCCGCAGTTCCGCGGCGAAGCCCAGCGCCTGCCGGACGGTGAGCTGGCGGTGCAGCACATCGTCCTGCGGCACCATACCGATTCGAGAACGCAGCGCTTCGTATTCCCCGTGCAGATCACGGCCTTCGAAGGTCACCGCGCCGCCGGACGGCTGGGTACTGCCCGCGATCAGGCGCGACAGCGTCGACTTACCGGCACCGGAGGGGCCGATCAACGCGGTCAGTGTGCCACGCGCGGCCTGCATGTTCACATCGACGAGCAGCTGTTTGTTGCCCTCGACGGTGAAGCCCACTCCGTGCACGGCCAGTCCCTGTTCGGCGACCGGGCGCTGCCGGTGTACCAGGGTGCCCTGCTGCACCTCGAAGTCGATGTTGCCGATGGTGATGATGTCGCGTTCGCGCAGGACGGTGTGCTGCCGGCGGACACCGTTGACGAATGTCCCGTTGGCCGAACCGAGGTCCTCGAGAGTAAGGCCGTCGGCCCCGGCGACCAGGCGCGCGTGCTTACGTGAGGCCAGCGGATCGTTGACGACGATCTGGTTGTCCGAGGTGCGCCCGATCGCCAGACCCCCCGGCGGGATCCGGTCGGCCCGGGCGACCGGCCCCTCGGTGGCGCGGTGCCGTACCGGCGGTACGGCGGCCACGCTCGCCTT
>JABFXT010000068.1 GCA_013361595.1 Nocardia sp.
CGACCGCGATGACCCGGTCGCCGCGGGCGAGCAACCGCAGGCCGAGTCCTCGGCCGATACCGTCGGTGCCACCGGCGATCACATAATTGCGCACGGGAAACGTCTCCTCGGAAAGTTTGGAAATTGGTGGTCACCGGCCGGTGCGACCGAGATTAGAGAGCGCGCGTCGATCAAGTCAACGATCGATGACTTATGCTGACCGGATGCCCCAGCCCCGCCGCCGCGACCGCGCCACCACCCGCGCCGGACTGCTCGCCGCCGCCCGGACCCGTTTCGCCCGGCACGGCTACGACGGCGCCGGCGTCCGCGATATCGCCGGCGATATCGGCGTCGACCCCGCCCTGGTGTTCCGTTACTTCGGATCGAAGAAAGCGCTCTACGCCGAAGCCATGCGACTACCGGTGCCGGAAGGGCTCACCCGTGGCGCGCAGCGACCGGTCCCCCATATCGCCGACGCGATGCTGCGGGAGGTCGTGTTCGGGCAGTGGCCCGAATTCGGTGGCGAGCATCCGCTCGTCGCGATGCTGCGCTCCTCAGGTCATCCGGGTGTCCGGGACGAACTGCGGGACGGAATCTGCGGCGGCTATCTCGGCGACCTCGCGGACCGGATCGACGGGCCGGACGCGCAATTACGTGCCGAGATGGTGGGGGCGTTGTTGATCGGGTTGGGGGTCCTGCGCGATGTCGTCGAAGCTCCCGCGGTGTCCCAGGCGTCGTTCGAACAGGTGCGTGGGCTCGTCGCGGATATGGTCCGTGCCGCCACCGGACCCCGCGGATGAACATCACCGCCCGGCCGCCGCGGGCCGGGAATCCGGGCGACGGGGCGGTATCGGGCCGGACACATCCCGGGAGCACCACCGCCGGGGCTTGACCTGGAGTGCTCTCCAGGTCGTAGCGTGTCCTCGACGGAGAATCCACCACGGCAAGGGGAGACGAATCCGATGGAACTCGGGTTGCACATACCGATCTTCGAGGTCGACGGCGGGACCGCCGCCATCGCCGGCGAACTGGCGCAGGTGGGCGCGGCGGCCGAGAACGCCGGGGCGACCTGGCTGTCGTTCATGGACCATTTCTTCCAGATCGAGCCCACCGGGCTGCCCGCCGAGGCGAACATGCTGGAGGGCTACACCAGCCTCGGGTACATGGCCGCGCACACCTCCACCATCGAGCTCGGCCTGCTGGTGACCGGTGTGACCTACCGGCATCCCGGACTGCTCGCCAAGATCGTCACCACTCTCGACGTACTGTCCGGCGGCCGCGCCGCACTCGGTATCGGCGCCGCCTGGTTCGAACGCGAACACCACGGCCTGGGGATTCCGTATCCGCCGGTCGGGGAACGATTCGACCGGCTGGAGGAAACGCTGCGGATCTGCGCGCAGATGTGGGATCCGAAGAACAACGGGCCGTTCGAGGGTGAGCACTACCAGCTGGCGGAGACCCTGTGCTCCCCGCAGCCGCTGCACCGGCCGACCGTGCTCATCGGTGGCGGTGGCGAGAAGCGGACCCTGAAACTGGTCGCGCGCTACGGGGACGCTTGCAACCTGTTCGCGTCGAGCACCGAGGAGGTGGCACACAAACTCGATGTGCTGCGCCGCCACTGCGACGATCTGGGCACCGATTACGACCGCATCCGCAAAACCGTCCTCGCGGGCAGCCCCGACCCGACCGCGCACGACGATTTCGTGCGGCAGATGGCCGGGTACGCGAAGCTCGGTGTGCACACCGCGATCGTGATGCCGCCCGGTGGTTCCCCCGCGGGCTGGGTCGATACGCTCGGCCCGGTCGTACCGCGGCTCGCCGAACTCTGAGGCGTTTCCGCCGTCCCGGCGGCTACCCGGTCATTCCGTAGATCGAGCAGCCCCGGGACGCCGGTCCCGGGGCGTGCGCTCGACCGCCGGGTTCCGGTCATCCGCCGGATTCCGGCGACGGCAGACTGTCCCGGACCGCGTCGACGTGTGGCCGCTGCAACGGCCATCGGAGCGCGATGACCGACAGGATCCCGTCGATGACGGGCATATCGTCGACCAAGGCCGCTGGAACCGGGTGCCGTGAGAGACGGCCGAGCATATTCAGCAGCAGGCTGCCTCCGTGCTCGTTCATACTCGCGACATATCCCGCGACGATTTCGAGTTGCCCGCGGTCACCCAAGCGGTAGGCGACCATCCGGACATCGGTCCCGAACTCGGGATCGTCTCCGTATTCGTCGACCAGGTCGGAGATCTCGGCCCGCAGCAACGGTTCGTCGGATTGCAGTAGCGATTCGAGAGCGTACCGGCAGACCGGCACCTCCTCGTCGTCGTCCCGGATACAGGCGAGCAGTTCGCGTCCCGCCCGCCCCGGGTAGTGCCCGAGCGTCTCGGCGGCCGAAGCGCGCACCAGCCACGCCTCGTCCAGCCGCAACATCCTGACCAGTTCGTCGGCCGCGGGTTCATAGTGCACGGTGCAGAACGCTTCGACCGCTTCGGCACGAACGACATCGTCCGCATCGGCAAGCGTCGCCATGAGCACCGGACCGACCTGAGCGGC
Source organism: Nocardia sp. (assembly GCA_013361595.1). Taxonomy (GTDB): domain Bacteria; phylum Actinomycetota; class Actinomycetes; order Mycobacteriales; family Mycobacteriaceae; genus Nocardia. The sequence goes on from JABFXT010000068.1 coordinate 2,527, forward strand.
CCGTTCCCCGCCCAGATATCCGACCGCGCGCACCGCCGCAGCCCGCACCTCTTCGTCCTGCGCTGCGAGAATCGGCAGAATATCCGGAATCGCCACGGAGTCACCGGCTTTGGTCAGCGCGATCAACGCGTCGAATTGCTGCCGAGGATCCCCGGACCGCAACGCCGCTTTCAGCGATGGGTGTTCCGCGCCTTCGTCCTGCACTCTTCCCTCCTCGGTACCGGAATCCGGCAACAGGTCTAGCGGCCCCCGCCACCGCTGGAATGCCTACAGTCGTAATACTTCTGAGTTGCTTTGATCCGTTGCAGTCGCTTGCGATCACTGCCGGACTTGGCCTCGTCGAAAAGCTTCGCCAATGCTCCGCATTCGCTCAATTTCTCCTGGCCCATCAGATCACGCATTTCGTTTTCGATCCCGGTATCCGCGACGCGCTGCTTGCCGCCTTTCGCCATCTCCGCCACGAACGCGCCGGCAACGCCCGCGGCCGCCAGGGCGGCGATCTCGTTCAACTTGCTCTGGATGTCGAGCGGCTGAGCGACCGCCACCATTGCCGCGACTCCCACCCCGACTTCGAGCATCTGGAACAGGCGGCAAATGTTCCAGAGATTACGGATCCCGCCGGCGGCCCGCGTCACCGCGGCCGCACCGGCGGCCGTCCCGGCCGCCGCTTCGGCCTCGGCGGGGCCCAGTGTCGCCACACCGACGGTCAGGATCTCGGTCAGCGCGATCACGGCGACCGTTCCCACAGCAATCCAGAACAGGTCCTTCATCAACCCGTTGACCTCGCTGTCGAGGTTCGAACGGAAAGCCACGAGTTCGGTGCGGTGCTCCGCGACAGATCCGGACATCGATCGCGAAACCGACGCTACAGCCGCCGCGCCGCCGGACAGCGTCGACAGATGGTTCTCGACATCTGCGAGGTCCGGTGCAGCCGTGTTCACCTCATGGAAGGTTCCGATGATCTTCTTGATCTCGTCTGCCGCGTTCTTGACAGCCGCGGCCTCCGCGAACTTCTTCCAGGAATCCGCGGCGGACTGCAAACGGTCACGATCACCGTTCGGTACCGCGTAGGCGACCTGTTCAACCAGGCCGGGCACACTGGTATCCAAACCTTTCGCCGAGCCGCCGAAACACGACGGCGGCGGCTCGACCCCGTTCTGGAAAACCAGTCCCTGGGGTACATGGAACGGCGGCGTGGGCGCGGATCCCTTCGCCGGGTTCGGATCGGCGTTCCAGTTCGCCTGCATCCAGTTGTTGCCGGCGGTGTTCAGAATGTTCGAGAAATTGGCGAGGGCATTGGACAGCGAAGCACAGGTACTGAGCAGGTCCATCGCGTTTTCGTCGTAGACGCCCGCCCACGCCTGCACTTTGTCATAGCTACCGGCCATATGGCCGGTGTCGTTCAAACCTTTCCACAGCTCCGAAAATGCGGTGAGGAGTTCGCTGTTGACTTTCGCGCACTTCGTAGCGGCATCGTAATAGGTCTGTGGGTCGACGGTGATACCCATTCAGGAATCACCACGCATCATCCTGGAGTTGACGTCTGCCGCTTCGGCATAGGCGCCGTGCGCCGTCTTCGCGGCATCACTCATTTCCTGGACACCCTGTACGAATTCCCGGGCACCGTCGGCCCAGATCTGGTGTGCGTCCGAATACGCGCGAGCCGCGACGCTTTCACATCCGGTCCCGCGTAGCGTGGCAACTCGGTCGTCGACCTGGTCGAGTTGATCGGTGATGAAACCGGCCAGACCCGACAAACGAGAAACGACCTGTTCCAGATGGTCCAGATCGACCGAGAACTCTGTCGTCATCAGAGCCTCAAACTCGAATCGCCCAGGGCCGAGGAGGTGTCACCGTCGGTGACCTCGTAACTGTCGGCGGTGACGCCGAGTTTCTCCGCCATACCGGTCAACGCTGTCATGATCTGCGCCCCACCGTCGTGGACATCGGTCCAGCCGCTGGCGAACCCATTCGCGGAAACCCCCGTCCAGCCACTGCTCAGCAAGGACTCCACCTCGGTGGCGGCCGAATCCAGTGCTGCCCGAAGCGCATTCGCGACATAGAAGACATACCGCCCCACCGCGCGAACGTCCGCCGGAACCACTGAAATATCGTCACCGGAATTCGGTGGACCCCCGTCACTCACAGGCCGGAGCATATCAGCGCAGCCGAATACCCGTCCACGATCGGCCCAAGGATGGCAACCATGGGCAACACGCGTACCGGTGCCGCCCATCAGGGTCGACGCAGACCTTCCGAATCGCCCCGGGACGGTGCGAGCGATACGGGACGGCCGGGGCTACCCGCTGCTACCCGCTGCTGACCGGCACGGGTACCGGCCTGGCCGGGCCGGCTTCGGCGGCGAGGTCGCGGAAGATGCCGTTACCCGCGGTGGTGCGGGAGAGGGCGTCGGCTGCCAGGACGACCGCGGCGCCGGTCCAGGTGGTGCGTTCCACCGGCCAGCGTTTCCCGTCGGCGTACACCAGCCCGGTCCAGTAGGAGCCGTCGGTCTCGCGCAGATGCTGGATATCGGCGAACAACCGCTGTGCCCGCTCACGGTCGCCCAGGGCGTCCAGGGCCATGACCAGTTCGCAGGTTTCGGCGCCGGTGACCCAGGGACGGTCGGAGACACATCGGATACCGATATTGCCGACGACGAAGGTGTTCCAGCGTTCGGCGATGCGGGCGTGCCCGGCACGACCACGGAGCGCACCGCCGAGGACCGGGTAGTACCAGTCCATCGAGTAGCGGTCCTTCGCGGTGAACACCTCGGGGGTCTCGCGCAGTGCGGTGCCGAGGCGGCCGCGGGCGCGTTCCCATTCCGGATGCGGGTCGCCGAACTGCCGCGCGAGTTCCAGTGCGGCGCCGATACTGTGGTACATGCTGGCCGAACCGGTCACCAATGCTTCGGGCAGGATATCGGTGCCGTCCCGTAACCAGTAGATCTGGCCCTGTTCGCCTTGGCAGTCGAGGACGAGGTCGATCGCCGCGCGCACCACCGGCCACATATCGGAGGCGAACGAGGTATCGCCGGTGACGGCGAGATAGTGCCGGATCCCGGTGGCGATATAGGCGCAGAAATTGACGTCGGTGGCGGCGTCCTCGATCTCACCGGCACGGAACTGCATGGGCCATGAACCGTCCGGGCGTTGGGTGCGGGCCGACCAGGTGTAGGCGGCGACGGCTTCGTCCCGCAGCCCGGCCACGGTGAGTGCCATGGCGGATTCGATGTGATCCCACGGATCGGTGTGACCGCCGGAGAACCACGGGATGGCACCCGAGGACTCCTGTTCGGCGGCGATCGATTGCGCGGTCTGCAGACACTGGCGGCGGGTGAGCACCGAGGGTACCGACGGCAGGTCAACCGGCGGCACGGGTCACCGCCGGTTTACTGAAGTAGAGGGCCACGCTCTTCCCGACCAGCGGGTCGAGCAGTTTCTCGGCGGTCCTGGTGAGCACCGGCTGTTTCATCATGTCCCACACCAGCATCCGATGGTAGGCGCGCACCAGCGGATGTTCGGTCTTGTGCACACCGACCGCGCATTTGATCCACCAGTACGGCGAATGCAGGGCGTGGACGTGGGTGCGGTGGGTGTGCCGCAGTCCGAGTGCGGTGATCTTGTCCCGCAACTCGTCCGCTCGGTAGATGCGGATATGCCCGCCCTCGTTGGCGTGGTACTCGTCCGACAGCGCCCAGCAGACCCGTTCGGGTAGCCAGCGCGGCACGGTCACCACCAGTTGCCCGCCCGGGCGCAGTACCCGTACGAGTTCGGCGATGGCGGCCTCGTCGGCGGGCACGTGCTCCAGGATTTCCGAGGCGATCACGACATCGAACTCCCCCGCGCCGTAGGGCAGGTCGAGGGCGTCCCCGTGCACGGCTTCGGCTTTCGCCCCGGCGGGCGCTTCACCGACCTGGGCCATGGCCTCGAACATGGTGGCGACTCCGGCGAGTTCGGGAGCGTCCTGGTCGAAGGCGACGACGTCGGCGCCGCGCCGGTAGGCCTCGAAAGAATGGCGGCCGGCGCCGCAGCCCACGTCGATGACCCGGGTTCCCGGACCGATTCCGGCGCGGTCGAAGTCGACGGTCAGCACGAGGCGCCTCCTGTGATGAGTTCTGCGCCGGTGTGCCGGGCGATGGCCCGCTCGTACACCTGCACGGTCTGTGCGGCCACCGATTCCCAGCTGAACACCGAGACGGCGCGTTCCCGGCTGGCGGTCTGCATACGTTGCCGGGTCTGCGGGGAATCCAGCAGTTGCCCGATCACCCGGGCCAGTTCGGCGGAATCGCCGGGTGTGGTGAGTTCGGCGCAGACACCCGGTTCGCCCACGACCTCCGGGAGCGCACCGGTACGGCTGACCACCAGCGGAGTACCCGACGCCATGGCTTCCACGGCCGGTAGCGAGAACCCCTCGTACAGCGACGGGATGCAGGCGATCTCCGCCGACGCGAGCAGTTCGGCGAGTTCGGTGTCGGTGAGTCCGGCGCGGACGGTGACGATATCGGAGAGCCCCAGTTCGGCGATCTGCTTCTCGGTGGGCCCGTTGGGCTCCAGTTTCGCCACCAGCTGCAGTTCCACTTTGTGGGTGATCCGCAGCCGGGTCAGCGCCTGCAACAGGTGGGTGATGCCCTTGAGGGGTTTGTCGGCGCTGGCGACGGCGACGATCCGGCCCGGGACCCGGGGGCCGCGCGGCGCGAACAATTCGGTGTCGACGCCGAGGGGCACCACGTTGAGCTGTCCGGGGTCGACACCGAAATCGTCGGCGATATCGGTTGCCGACGACGAGGAGACGGTCAGCAGGTCCGGGATCCGGCGGGCGATCCGTTCCTGCATGCCCAGGAAGCCGTACCAGCGGCGGACCAGGGGTTTGCGCCGCCAGATCGCGGCCGCCAGATCCACCTCGCGGTCCTTGGTGATCGGATGGTGCACGGTCGCGACCAGCGGCAGCCGTTTCGCGATATCGAGGAGCCCGGTGCCCAGGCACTGGTTGTCGTGCACCACGTCGAAATCGCCGGCCCGTGCGCGCAACAGCCGGGCAGCGCGCATGCTGAAGGTCCGCGGCTCGGGGAACCCCGCCGTCCACATGGTGGCCAGTTCCAGCAGATCGATCCGGTCCCGGATCTCACGGGGGTGCGGGGTACGGAACGGATCCTCGTCACGATAGAGGTCCAGGCTGGGCACCTCGGTGAGGGTTACGCGCGGGTCCAGGTCGGCGGGGTAGGGCTGACCGGAGAACACCTCCACGTCGTGGCCGAGTTCGGCCAGTCCGGCGCTGAGGCGGCGCACGTACACCCCCTGCCCACCGCAATGAGGCTTGCTGCGGTAGGACAACAGGGCTATCCGCACTAGCTGGCCTCGCCCGTCTCGGTGATCGAATTCATGCTCCGCAGTTTGCCAGCCAGCCGTTCGAGATAGGCACGCACCTCCGGTTCGCCCTTATCGGGCAGGCCGTACAGGACGTCGGTGACACCGTCGGCGGCCCAGGCCGCCAAGCGGTCGGCGTCGGGTTTGAAATCGAGCGCCACCACCCGCGGTGCGCCTTCGCGGCCGGCGTCGGCCCAGGCTTTCTTCAGCGTCGCCAGGCTGCCGGAGATATCGCTCTCGCCCGGGGTGGTGATCCAGCCGTCGGCGTGTTTCGCGATCCAGGCACAGGTGCGTTCGGTACCAGCGGCGCCGATGAGCACGGGAACGGTGCGGTCGACCGGTTTGGGCCACGCCCAGCTGGGACCGAATTTCACGAAGTCGCCGTCGTAGGAGGCCTCGTCCTCGCTCCACAGGGCGCGCATGGCCTCCAGGTACTCGCGCAGCGCTGTGCGCCGTTTCTTGCCGGGGATGCCGTGGTCGGCCAGCTCGTCGGTGTTCCAGCCGAAGCCCGCGCCGAGGGTGACGCGACCGCCGGAGAGATGGTCGAGTGAGGCGATGGTCTTGGCGAGCGTGATGGGATCGTGTTCGACCGGCAGTGCGACCGCGGTGGCCAGTTCGATCCGTTCGGTGACCGCGGCGGCGCCGGCCAGCGCGACCCACGGGTCGAGGGTGCGCATATATCGGTCGTCGGGCAGCGAGGAGTCGCCGGTCTGCGGGTGCGCGGCTTCGCGTTTCACCGGGATATGGGTGTGTTCGGGGACGTAGAACGAGGAGAATCCGTTGTCCTCGGCGGCGCGGGCCGCGGCGGCGGGGGCGATCCCGCGGTCACTGGTGAACAGAACGATGCCGAAGCGCATACGTGTGCCTTGTCTGTGGTGTGTCCGGCGGGCCGCGGCCACGTCCGGTGGGGTGGGTATCGCGGTCGTCAGCGACCGTTGCTGCCGGCTTTCTTCGCCTTCTTGGTGTGCTGGTCGATCTGGGCGCCGATCACATGGTCCAGCGAGGTTCCGGCCGGCCAGCCCACGTAGTGGCAGAGGAACAGCGAGATCTCGCGTAGCTGGGTCTCGTCGAGTTCCTCGTTCTGGAGGGCGGCGCCGACCTGGATTCCGGCGACGTCGAACAGGCCTTGCGCGGTGAGCGCCCCGAGCAGCAGCAGCCGGCGGTCTCGCAGGGTGAGGCCGGGGCGGGACCAGATATCGGCGAACAGGTGGTCGGCGGTGACGGCGAAATGGTCGCCGGGGCCGTCCTTGAATTCCCATCCGTAGACTTCCGCCATCTTGGCCAGCCCGCGTTCACGCACGGTGGACTCGGGGGTGGGGTCGCTCATGGCTGCTCCTTCTCCGCCGGATCGGTCCGCCGGAAGTGTCTGGACAGGTGTACGGAATATAATTCGGACGCTCTCCGCAAAGCAAGAACATGTTCTCGTTCTCACCGCGGCAAACCGGCACGACCGCATGTCGCGCGATATGGGTGAATCACCTCGGCCCCGGCTGCGATTCTGGGAAAATTGCTGAATCGTTGTCGGGCACACCTGTCGATGGTAGCGTCCAGACACATGTCCAGCTATGTGTCTTCCCGACGGGCCGGCCGCTCGTCACCCGGGAGGAACTCGTTCTCGGACCGGGCAGGTTCCGACCCGGGAGCGCCACCCCCGGCCGCCCCGGGAAACCGCCCCGCACACTCCACGCCGAGGGAGCTCACACCATGAAAATCGTGGCCGATCTGGACCTGTGCCAGGGACACGCCGTCTGCGCGGCGGAAGCACCCGACGTCTTCTCCGTACCCAAACGCGGACAGGTGGAGATTCTCGACCCGAACCCGGGCCCGGCCTCGAAGGCCGATGTCGAGAACGCCGTCCGCTACTGCCCCACTCAGGCCCTCCTGGTCGTCGCGGACGACACAACCGACTGATTCAGCCCGACAGTGTCTTTTCGAAAGGGAACAATTCGATGACAGGTTTCGATCGCGCCGAACTCGACGAGATGGTGCGCCGCTGGGTGGCGGAGAACGAACGATGCGAGAAGCTCGGCGACTGGAAGCCGCTCGCCGAGATGTACACCGCCGACGCCACCTACGGCTGGAACTACGGCCCCACCGACGAGTTCATGGCCGTCGGCCGCGACGAGATCCGCGACCTCGCACTCGGCCAGGAAATGGAAGGCCTGGAGGGCTGGCAATACCCGTACCAGCAGTTCGTCATCGACGAACGCAGCGGCGACGTCATCGGATTCTGGAAGCAGGTCTACGACACAACACCCCGCGCCGACGGCAGCAAGTACACGGTGAACGGGATCGGCGGCAGCTGGTTCCGCTACGGCGGGGACTACCAGTGGTCGTGGCAGCGCGACTTCTTCGACTTCGGCAATGTCTCGGCACTGTTCCTGGAAATGATGACCGATAAGGCGATGTCGGACGGGATGAACGCGCGTATCGCCAAGGCCACATCGGGCCGCTTGCCCGGGTGGTACCGGATCGGCACTTCGCCGGCCTCCCTGTGGTGACTCCGATGACCGTACCCACCAGCCGATTCCACGAACTGAGCCGCGCACAGCTGGCCGCGCTCGTGCCGGAGCTGCTGTTGTGCGGGCAGCTGATCGACCGATCCGGGATGGCGCACTGCATCTCCGCGTTCGGCCGCGAAGGTATGGCCGAGGTGGCGATCGAGGAATGGCAGCTGTCCAGCCCGATCTACACCCGGCGGATGCAGCGGGCCCTCGGGTACAGCGGCGACGATGTGGTCACCATTTTCAAGGGGCTGCAACTCGATATCGGGGCGCCGCCGCAGTTCATGGATTTCCGGTTCCGCGTCGAGGACGCCCGGCACGGCGAGTTCTGGCTCGACCACTGCGGCGCGCTGGTCGATGTGGAACCGATGGGTCCGGACTATGTGACCGCCATGTGCCACGACATCGAAGACCCCACCTTTGACGCCACCGCACTGGCCACCAATAAATACGCGCAGGTCCGGCCCATTCATCGGCCACCACGCCAACCGGCCGACCGGCATCCCATGTGCGCGTGGACGGTGATCATCGACGAATCGCACACACCACCGGAGGTGCCGCGTAATACGCCGCTGGTCGCCGGATCGGTCGCCGCTCGGTTACCGCTGGCCGATATCGACCCCGAGGATGCCGGGATGGCGGATTACAGCGGGCCGCTGCTCAGCGATCTGCGGTTCGCCGACTTCTCGCATTCCGCGCTGGTCCGGATCGCCGAGGAGGTGTGCCTCCAGCAGCATCTGCTCGTGCTCGGGTTCATGATCGCGGTGCACGAGCGCACCGACGACGACTCGGCACTGGAGATCGGGCGTAAACAGTTCACCGGGATCGCCGGAGTGGCCTCGGAACGGATCCGCGCCTGCCTCGGCCTGGGCACCGATCTGGAGGCCCTCGCCCAGGTGCTGCGCGTACATCCGGCGCTGAATCCGCAGCACTACACCGATGTCGAAGTCGAGCCCGGCATCGATGTACTGCGGATCCGGTTCCCCGCCACCAGCGGCGCGCTCACCGACCGCAGCTGGCTGTCGATGATCGACCCGGATCATCTCGGCCCGCTGGACTCCCTGGTCCGCGGGGTCGACTCGCACCTGCGGAGCCGGGTCGTCGACGACGGCTCGGCGGGTTGGACCGCCGAGATCTCGCGGGCGGACGAACCGTTCGACGAAGCGCCGGAAGTCGCCATCACACGCTTCAGCACAGGGGTCGATTTCCGGTTCACCGATCGCGGTATCCCACTGCCCCTGACCGTTCTCTGATCCCTCCCGGCACATCGGTGTGCCCGGCTCACCGCAGGACTGATATGGCCAATAATTTCGCCGACCTTTTCGAACACTCGGTCGACGCCATGCCCGACCGGATCGCGCTGATCGAGGAGGGCCGGCGTGTCACATACCGCGAACTGGAGGAACGCGCCAACCGGCTCGCCAACCATCTCGCGGCGCAGGGGGTCACTCGTGGCACCCATATCGGGTTCCAGATGCACAACAGCATCGATACGATGCAGACGCTGATCGCCTGCTTCAAACTGGCCGCCGTACCGGTCAATATCAATTTCCGGTACGGCCCCGACGAACTCGCCTACCTCTATGACAATGCCGACCTCGAATACCTCGTCTACCACGCGTGTTACGGGGACGCGGTACGCGCGGCGGCGCAGCGGTCACCGCGGCTGAAATATCTGCTGTGCGCGGCCGACGACCGGACCCCGGCCGATCCCGGTGTGGACTGTCTGGCCGAGGTCGTGGCAGCGGCCCCCGCGACGCGGCCCGAGGTACCGCGGACCGCCGACGATCTGTTCGTCATGTACACCGGCGGCACCACCGGAATGCCCAAGGGCGTGCTGTGGCGGCAGGAGGACATGTGGCGGGTACTCGGGGGCGGGATCGACTTCTACAGCAACGAGCCGGTCACCGACGAATACCAGCAGTCACGTACCGGCGCCGCGGGCGAGCCCTCGACCTGGATGATCCTGCCACCGCTGATGCATCTGGCCGCGATGATGCCGACCTTCATCGCGCTGTGGTCCGGCAACTGCGTGATCTTCGTGCCCCGGTTCGACCCCGGGCACGTATGGCGCACGATCGCCGCCGAACGACCCGGGGTCCTGGTGGTCACCGGTGACGCGATGGCCCGGCCCCTGATCGACTCCTACCGCGGGGACCCGGTGGACGCCACCGGGTTGTTCATGATCGCTTCGGGTGCCGCGCTGCTCACCCAGCCGACCAAGAACGCGCTACTGGACCTGATGCCGAATCTGTTCGTCTCCGATTCGATCGGTTCGTCCGAAACCGGTTTCGGCGGGATCGGATTCGCCCAGCGCGACGACGACCCGGCCCGCAAACCGCGCGTATCGATCGGCCGCGGCGCGGTGGTGGTCGACGACGACGGGCATCCGGTGTCGCCCGGCGCCGAGGGGTGGCTGGCCAAGACCGGGGCGGTGCCGCTCGGCTACTACAAGGACCCGGAACGCACCGAGAAACTGTTCAAGGTGGTGGACGGGCAGCGGATCGTGGTCACCGACGATCGGGCCCGTCTGGAGGACGACGGAACCATCAGCCTCATCGGCCGCGGCAATATGGTGATCAACACCGGCGGCGAGAAGGTATTCGCCGAAGAAGTGGAGGGGGTGGTGAAATCGCACGCCGCGATCTACGACGCCACGGTGATCGGGGTGGCGCACGAACGCTGGGGTCAGCAGGTCGCGGTGGTCGTGAGTCTCACCGGCGACGGGCTGGACCCGGCCGATCTGCGTGCGCACGTCCGTAACCATCTGGCCGGGTACAAAGTGCCGCGCGCGGTGTGGATCACGGACACGATCGTCCGCTCGCCCAGCGGTAAACCGGATTACACCTGGGCCAGGAAGTACGCCGCGCAGCGGGCTCCCGACCACCGCGCGGACTGAGCGCCGGTGTCGGTGGGGGGTGTGACCCGAATACGCCAGAAAGGGGCAATGGCGTTCGCGCAGTGGATCAAGCGGGCCGACCGCTCGTCGCCTGCCGAGCCTGAGCGCGGCTTGCTTTCGAGCGCGCTCGAAGCTTTAGCGTCGGGGCCATGACCACGACGAACGAGACGAAGACATGGATCATCACGGGCGCGAGTTCGGGCCTCGGCCTGGCGCTCGCCGAGGCGGCACTCGCGGCCGGCGAGCATGTGGTCGGGACCGCGCGACGGGCCGACCGGTTCGACGGGCTCGAGGCGCGGTACGGGGATAGGCTCCTCACCATCGAGCACGATGTGCGCGACACGGCGGGAGCGGCCGCGGTTGTGCAGCGGGCGCTGGAGGTGTTCGGGCGGGTCGACGTGCTCGTCAACAATGCCGGTGCCGGACAGGTCGGCGCCGCCGAAGAGATCACGGATGCCGCGCTGCGGGCCATGCTCGAGCAGCACCTGTTCGGCCCGGCCGCCTATGTGCGTGCCGTGCTACCCCACCTGCGGGAGCGCCGCTCGGGTGCGATCGTGCAGATGAGCAGTCAGGGCGGGCGGATGTCGTTCCCCGCCGTAGGCAGCTACTCAGCAGGCAAGTTCGCACTCGAGGGCTGGTCGGAGGCGCTCGCGGGCGAGGTCGCACCGTTCGGCATCCGCGTCCTCATCGTCGAGCCCAGTCGCTTCCGCACCGCGTTCAACGCCGCCGATGTGCTCAACACAGCGCAGCAGAGCTCGATCTACGACGAGGCCATCGGTGCCGTGCGCGCGAACATGGCCGAGGCCGACGGCATCCAGGAGGGCGACCCGGCACGCGCCGCCCGGGTGATCCGCGATATGCTCGGCACCCCCGGCGCGCCGCTGCGGCTCCCGCTCGGCGCCGAG
>JABFXT010000542.1 GCA_013361595.1 Nocardia sp.
TATTCGGCTTTGTAATTCGCCTTGAGATAGGCGGTCCAGAAGGAAACGAGCCCGTAGCCGGCGGCATGCGATTTGTTGAACGCGTAGCCGGCGAACGGGAGAATGGTGTCCCACAACGCCTTGATCGCCGGTTTGGAGAAACCGTTCGACTGCATACCGGCTTCGAAGCCCTCGAATTCGGCCTCGAGCACCTCGGCCTTCTTCTTACCCATCGCGCGGCGCAGGATATCGGCTCGGCCGAGCGAATATCCGGCGACCTTCTGCGCGATCTGCATGATCTGTTCCTGATAGACGATCAGGCCGAAGGTATCGGCGAGAATCTCTTTCAGGGGCTCTTCCAGCTCGGGGTGGATCGGCTTGACCTGTTGCCGGCCGTTCTTGCGATCGGCGTCGTCGTTGTGCGCGTTCATGCCCATCGGCCCGGGGCGGTAGAGCGCGAGCACCGCGACGATGTCCTCGAAGCCGGTGGGCTGCATCCGGCGCAGCAGATCCCGCATGGCGCTGCCGTCGAGCTGGAAGACACCGAGAGTGTCACCGCGCGAGAGCAATTCGTAGGTGGCCGGATCGTCGAGCGGCAGATTGTCCATATCGAGGTCGATACCGCGGTTGGACGAGATGTTGTCGAGCGCGTCACCGATGACGGTGAGGTTGCGCAGGCCCAGGAAGTCCATCTTCAGCAGGCCGATGGCCTCACACGACGGATAGTCCCAGCCGGTGATGATGGCACCGTCCTGCGCCCGCTTCCACAGCGGAATCGCGTCCATCAGCGGCTCGGAGGACATGATGACCGCGCAGGCGTGCACGCCCGCATTGCGGATCAGGCCCTCGAGGCCCCGCGCGGTCTCGTAGATCTTCGCGACATCGGGATTGCTGCCGATGAGGTCACGGACCTCGGCGGCTTCCTTGTACCGCTCGTGCTCGGGATCCATGATCCCCGACAGCGGAATGTCCTTGGCCATGATCGGCGGCGGCAGCGCCTTGGAGATCTGGTCGGCGATGGCGAAACCGGGCTGGCCGAACTGGACTCGCGCGGAGTCCTTGATGGCGGCCTTCGTCTTGATCGTTCCGAACGTGATGACCTGGGCCACCCGGTCGCTACCCCAGCGGTCCGTCGCGTAGCGCACCATCTCGCCGCGACGGCGATCGTCGAAGTCGATATCGATATCCGGCATCGACACGCGTTCGGGATTGAGGAAGCGCTCGAACAGCAGCCCGTGCGGAATGGGGTCGATATTGGTGATCCCCATCGCGTAGGCGACCAGCGAACCGGCCGCCGACCCACGCCCCGGGCCGACCCGGATACCGACCTCGCGGGCGTGGTTGATCAGGTCACCGACCACCAGGAAGTAGGCCGGGAAACCCATTTCGATGATGACGTCGAGCTCGAACTCGGCACGTTCGACGTACTCGCGCGGCACCCCGCTCGGGAACCGGTTTTCCAGGCCGCGGTGCACTTCCTTGCGCAGCCAGCCGGACTGATCCTCCCCTTCGGGTACCGGGAAGACCGGCATCCGGTCCCGGTGCTCCCACACCTCGGCGTAGGACTGGACCCGCTCCCCGATCCAGACGGTGTTGTCGCAGGCACCGGGAATTTCGGCATCCCACAGGGCACGCATCTCGTCGGCGGACTTCAGGTAATAACCGTCGCCGTCGAATTTGAACCGGGTGGGATCGGACAGGGTCTTACCGGTCTGCACACACAGCAGCGCCTCGTGGTTACGCGCGTGTTCCTTGGTGACGTAATGGCAGTCGTTGGTGGCCAGGGGCGGGATGTCGAGTGCCCGGCCGACCTCGATCAGGCCCTGGCGGACCCGCGTCTCGATGGACAGACCGTGATCCATCACCTCGAGGAAGAAATTGTCGCGGCCGAAGATCTCCTGCCATTTGGCGGCGGCCTCGAGCGCCTCCCGCTCGTGTCCCAGCCGCAACCGGGTCTGCACCTCGCCCGACGGGCAGCCGGTGGTGGCGATGATGCCCTCGGCGTGCGCGGCGATGAGCTCCTCGTCCATCCGCGCCCATTTGCCGAGCTGCCCCTCGATACTGGCCAGCGAGGACAGTTTGAACAGGTTCCGCAGACCGGTCGCGTTCTCGGCGACCATGGTCATATGGGTGTAGGCGCCGGAGCCGGATACATCGTCGCTCTTCTGCCCGGGATCGCCCCACTGGATCCGCTTGGTGTCGAAGCGGGAGCCGGGCGCGATATAGGCCTCGATGCCGATGATCGGCTTGATCCCGGCCTTCTTCGCCGAATGGTAGAACTCGGCCGCGCCGTACATATTGCCGTGGTCGGTCATACCCACCGCGGTCATTCCCAGCCGGTCGGCCTCCGCGAACAGCGGTGAGATCTTGGCGGCACCGTCGAGCATCGAGTACTCGGTGTGGTTGTGCAGATGAACGAATCCGGACGAGGCGGCCAAGATCTGTCCTTCCTCCCAATGGCTCGGCGGGGGTTGGTATGGGCGGTGCTCTGTCGCCGACGCTGCGTCCGGCACCACACGAGGCGAGTTTATTCGCTCGGTCCGACCGAGTTCGCGGGGGCCGAGGGTGCCCCATGGGTCACGGCGTGTCGCGCCGGACGGCGGGCGCGGGAAACCGATTCTGCCACCGGCACGCTCGGCCACTGGTAGGGTCGTGCCGCGTCACGTCCGGCGGGCAACCGCCCCACGATCGACCCGCAAGTGCACGATCGACCAGCGAGGTGAACGATGACAGCACGTACGACCGCACTCGCGCTGCCCGCTGCCGCGGTGCTGGCAGTGGGAACGCTGGCGGCCACCGCCGCGCCCGCCGCGGCCGACGGTGGTTCGTTCCAGACCCTCTACTCCCTCACCGACGGTCCGTGTGTGGCCCAGGTCGACACTTCGGTCAACGGCCCCGGCTATCCCGAGCACGCGTCGTTCACCGTCTCGACCATCATGTTCGGCGTGGGTTCGTGCAGCCTGCCGATCACGCTGAACTGGCGCAACCTCGATACCGGCGAGACCGGATCGACCACCCGGACCGCGAACGGTCCCGGCCACTGGATGAACGACGGGCGTTCGGCGCTGTTCCATCCCGGAATCGGCCGATTCACCGCGACCGTCACCGTGGGTGCGGCCCATCTGCCGGAATCGGGGTCCGTGGACTTCGTCGTCGAGAAATACCAGGGGTGATCACCGGCCCTCGTAGCGCACATCCGGCCCGTTCGGCGTGATCGGCGCCCGGCGCCCCGACAACTGTTTCCCCGACCTCCCACCACCCGGCAGGACAGCGCTACCGGCACGACAGCGCTACCGGGTTCTCGACCTCGGCTCGCCGATGCGGGCCGGTCATCGCTTCCGGAGAAGGTTTCTCACGGCAATGGCGGTTGCCGCGGGAAGCGTGAGACGATGGCCGGCCCACACCGGCGAGCCGGAACGGCGGAACCGGGGCGATCGCGGATGTTCCCGAGTCGGCTCGTAGCATCTGACCGGGTCACGATGGCCGCCGGTGCGGCGCGCGGATGATCGCCCGACCCGCGATCGGAACAGCGGCGGGTAGGGCCGGGACGGGAGCAGCGATGACCGCGACCTTGCTCACCGTATTCGCCGCGGCGGTATCGATCGCCGCGGCACTGCTGATCTGGGCCCGGCCCCGGCGGATGGTCACCACCCCCGCCGAACGGGCGGTCCACGCCGCATTGCACACCGCTTCTCTGGCGGCCCGCCCGCTGCGCCGGGGACTCACCCGCGAGTCCGCGCACGAAGCCGCGCCGCATCTGCGTGCCCTGGTCGGGGCCGAAGGCCTCGGGGTGAGCGATCCCGACGGCGAACTGCTCGCCTGGGACGGCAGCCACGAGATCCTGGCCGCCGAGTTCACCGGGACGGCCCGGCGGGCCGTCGGGGCACAGCGACCGGTGCTGGCGCATCTGCCCGATACCGACCATCCGGGACGTACTCTGGTCACCCAGCCGCTGCTCAGCGACAGCGGTACCGTCGTCGGCGCGCTGGGGATGGTCACCGGGAGCCGGCCCGGGCCCGGTGCGCTCGGGGCACTGGCCGAAGTGGCCCGGTACGCCTGCGGCCAACTGGAACTGGCCGAACTCGACGCGTCCCGCGCTCGGCTCGACCGCGCCGAGGTGCGCGCGCTACGGGCGCAGATCAGCCCGCATTTCATCTACAACGCGCTGAACACCATCGCCTCGTTCGTCCGCACCGATCCGGACCGGGCCCGCGAACTCGTGCTGGATTTCGCCGATTTCACCCGGTATTCGTTCCGCGACGCCGGGGAGTACACGGTGCTGGCCGACGAACTCAGCAATATCGAACGGTATCTCGAACTCGAACGTGCCCGGTTCGGGCCGGCCCTGCAGGTACGGCTGCGGATCGCCCCCGAGGTGCTCGGTGTGACGCTGCCCTTCCTGGCCTTACAACCGCTGGTCGAGAATGCCGTACGGCACGGGCTGGCGGCCACGCCCGGCGGCGGCACCGTCACCATCGAGGCGCACGATGCCGGGACCGACTGCGTACTGAGTGTGGAGGACGACGGTGCCGGGATGGATCCCGATCTGCTGCGGTCCGGGGCGCCGGGCGCGGCCGGTTCCGGCGCCACCGACGGCGCGCATATCGGCCTGGCGAATGTCGACGACCGGTTGCGGGCCGCTTTCGGCGACGATTACGGACTGGTCGTGGACACCGCTCCCGGGGCGGGAACGAAGGTGAGCATGCGGGTACCCAAGTTCCGTCCCGGTATCCGGCCGTGACACCGCGAACGGCCGGGCCCCGCTCACCCTCACAGAGCGGGGACCGGCCGGCCTGCACCGGGTTCCGGGTCCCGGATACCGCCACCACGGCATCCGGGACCGGATCTCAGTGCACGACCGCTTTCTCGGCGCCGACACCGGTCAGCGCCCGCACCTCCATTTCCGCGGCCTTCGCCGGATCCTCGGAATCCTTGCCGCCCAGGTAGGTGCCGACGATGCCGAGCACGAACGCCAGCGGGATGGACACGATCCCCGGGTTGGACAGTGGGAACCAGTCGAAATCGAGGTCCGGCAGCATCGCCGTCGAGGAGCCGGACACCGCCGGGGAGAAGACGATCAGCACGATGGTGGAGATCAGTCCGCCGTACATGCTGAACAGGGCGCCGGTGGTGTTGAAACGACGCCAGAACAGCGAGTACAGAATCGTCGGCAGATTCGCCGAAGCGGCGACCGCGAAGGCCAGGGCCACCAGGAAGGCGATGTTCTGGCCGTTGGCCAGGATGCCCAGGGCGATGGCCAGGATCCCGATCACCACCGCGGTGATCCGGGAGACCCGGACCTGCGCGGCGTCGTCGGCCTTTCCGCGCCGGATGACATTGGCGTAGATATCGTGCGCGAACGACGCCGACGCGGTGATCGTGAGGCCGGCTACCACCGCGAGAATGGTCGCGAACGCCACGGCCGAGATGATGCCCAGCAGGACGACTCCACCCAGTTCGAAGGCCAGCAGCGGGGCCGCGGCATTCTGCCCACCGGCCGCGCCGAGAATGCGATCCGGTCCGACGATCGCGGCCGCGCCGTAACCGAGCACCAGGGTGAACAGGTAGAAGGCGCCGATCAGCGCGATCGCCCAGACCACCGAGCGCCGCGCTTCCTTGGCGGTCGGCACCGTGTAGAAGCGCATGAGCACATGCGGCAGACCCGCGGTGCCCAGAACCAGCGCCAGGCCGAGCGAGACGAAGTTCAGTTTCGACATCTCGCTTCCGCCGTACTGCGCGCCGGGGGCCAGCACATCGCGGGCGGCGACCTTCGCGTTCTCGGAACCGCCGATCGCGCTCTGCGCGCCGGACAGGATCTCCGACGGGTCGAAACCGAATTTCGCCAGCACCATCACGGTCATCACCGCGGCGCCCGCGATCAGCAGCACCGCTTTGATGATCTGCACCCAGGTGGTGCCCTTCATCCCGCCGACCAGCACGTACACGATCATCAGCACACCGACCACCGCGATCACCACGGCCTGGCCGGTCTTACTGGACACATCCAGCAGCAGCGCCACCAGGCCACCGGCGCCCGCCATCTGGGCGAGCAGATAGAACAGCGAGACGGCCAGGGTGCTGATCGCGGCCGCGGTCCGCACCGGCCGCTGCTTCAACCGGAAGCTCAGCACATCGGCCATGGTGAATTTGCCGGTGTTGCGCAGCATCTCGGCTACCAGCAGCAGTGCGACCAGCCAGGCGACCAGGAACCCGATCGAGTACAGGAAGCCGTCGTAGCCGTAGACCGCGATGGCTCCGGCGATCCCGAGGAAGCTCGCCGCGGACAGATAGTCACCCGCGATAGCGATACCGTTCTGCGGCCCGGTGAAACCACGTCCACCGGTGAAATAGTCGGTGGCGCCGGAGGTGTTGCGGCCGGCCCAGAACACCACCACCATGGTGACCAGGACGAACGCCGCGAAGATGGCGATATTGGCAACCGGGTTGCCGACCGTGGCGTCGGCGGCGTACAGCGAGTTCACGACCGGTCTCCTTCCAGTTCGGCGCGCAGCGCGGCGGCCCGCGGGTCGAGTTCCCGGTTGGCGAACCGGACGTAGAGCCCGGTGATCACGAAGGTCGAGACGAACTGGCCCAGCCCGAGCAACAGTCCGATATTGATCTCACCGAATACCGGGGTGGCCATGAAATCGTGCGCGTAGGCGCCGAGCAGGACATAGCCGAGATACCAGAGCAGGAACAACGCGGCCATGGGGAAAATGAAGCGGCGCAGCCGGTTACGGAGTTCCTGGAACTCCGGACTGTGTTGCGCGGCGACGAAATCGGGCGGCGGGTCGGCCCGCCCGTCGCTGGTGTCGAGATCGATTTCGGTCATGCCGGGTCCCTCATCATGTGACGTGTATTACCTGTGCAGAAGGTAGCGGCCCCACGGCCTTTCGGAACCCCTGTGACGACGGTCACTCGGTAGAGGTGGGTAAGTGTGCGGTGAGCGGTCGCCGTGCCGCGACGAACGGTCCGCCGCGACGGGTCCGAGGATCAGTCCGGCCGGTGCCCGGGCACCCGGTCCGCCCCCATCCCCAGCCGCTCCGGGGCGTGCATCCGAACGAACGCCCGGCGCACTCCCGGTGACCCCGGAGTCCAGCGGCTGACCAGCACCATCGTCCCGAAAGCCAGCGGGACCGCGACCGCCGCGGGATAACCGAGCAGCGCCGCCGGCCATCCGCCCGCCAGTCCGTCGGAAACCCCGCCCAGCACCGAGACCAGCGTCGCCGCACCCGCCACGACTCCACCGGCCGTCAGCCCGGCCGCCGCACCCGCCGCCGTGAGACCCCGCCACCAGATCCCCAGTACGAGTAGCGGGCACAGTGTCGCGGCCGCGAGCGAGAAGGCCAGCCCCACGGTGCGGGACAGATCCAGCGAGACCACACCCAGCGACAGGGCCAGCGGCACCGCTCCCGCGACCACCGCGCCGACCCGGAAGTCGCGGATCCGCCCGCGCAGCACATCCGTGCTCAGCACACCCGCGATGCTCACCACCAGACCCGAGGATGTCGACAGGAAGGCCGCCATGGCACCCGCTGCCACCAGCGCCGCCAGCAGTTGCCCCGGCAACCCGGCCAGCGCGGACGAGGGCAGTAACAGCACTGCCGCGTCGGAGGTTCCGGTGATCAGCAGCTGCGGTACGTAGAGCCGGGCGAAGATACCGAGCAGCACCGGAAACAGATAGAAGGTCCCCACCAGGGCGATCACCGCGACCGCCGTGGACCGGGCCGCCCGGCCGTCACGGTTGGTGTAGAACCGCACCAGCACATGCGGTAAGCCCATGGTGCCCAGGAAGGTCGCGATGATCAGCGAATACACCTGATATCGCGGATGGGGTCCGGCGAAGCCGCCGCCGGGAAGCAGCCAGTGCGCCCCGTCGGCCGGAGCTCCGGCCACCACCGGTACGGCCGCACCCGGTTCGAGGACGAGCCGGGTGTCCCGGTCGAGTCGATGAGTGCCCGCCGCCAGCAGGACCGGCCCGTCCACCCCACGGTCGTCCAGCACTCCGTGCACCGCCGCCCACTGCGGGGCGGCCAACTGCACGACCACCGGGGTGGTCACCTCGACGGTGGTCCGTTCGCTCACTGTCGGCGGTGCCGGGGCGCCGAGTTCGCGATCCCCGTCCGGTCGGTCGGCCGCGAAGAAGTGCACCAGCAGGACGAGCGCCGGCAGCGCGACAGCGGTGAGCTTCAGCCAGTACTGGAAAGCTTGTACGAGAGTGATCGACCGCATCCCCCCGGATACGACATTGGCCACCACGATCACCGCCACGGCGACCGCGCCCACCCAGCCCGGTACCCCGAGCAGAATGCGCAGTGTGAGCCCGGCCCCCTGGAACTGCGGGATCACGTACACCGCGCACACCAGCACCACCACTACGGCGGCGAGCCGCCGTAACCGCGGTGAACCCCACCGGAACTCGGCGAAATCGGGCACGGTGTAGGCGCCGGAGCGGCGCAGCGGCGCGGCCACGAAGAGCAGCAGCGCCAGATACCCCGCGGTGAACCCCACCGGATACCAGAGCGCGTCGGCACCGTATTTGGCGATCAACCCCGCCACTCCGAGAAACGAGGCGGCCGAGAGATACTCACCCGAGACCGCCGCCGCGTTCCAGCGCGGCCCCACACTGCGCGAGGCCACCAGGAAATCGGAGGTGGTACGCGCCCAGCGCACCCCGTACACCCCGAGGATCACGGTCGCCGACGCCGCGGCGAGCAGCGCCGCCACCGTCAGACCGGACGCGTTCACCACTCCGGCCCGCGCATCCGCTGCGGCGCCGGCGGGACCCGCTCAGTCACCGGTGAGCTCCAGGAAATCGTTCTCATTGCGTTCGGACAGCCGCACGTACACCCGGCCGGTCAGCCACAGCAGCGGGTAGGCGGCACCGCCCAGCACCAGCCACGGCAGCCGGATACCCAGGACCACGGTCTCGGCCACCGCCGTCACCCCGAACAGCAGCGGTAGCGCCGCCAAGAGCAGGGCGATCACCAGCCCGCAGCTCAGGGCCAGCCCCAGCTGCGCGCGGATCAGCCCGCCGATCAGGGCTTCCCCTATCTCGGTCTGCTCGGCGACCTCCACTCGGGTCCGGACCGGGCGCGCGCCGCGCCGTTCGGCGAGCACCACCCGGCGGCGCGGCGGTCGCGGTGCGGGGCCGATCATCGCCGATCCGGCGCCGGATGCGGTCCGTGCACCAGCCGCTGTTTGAGTTCACGCACCTGCCGGCGGCTCACCGGCAGTTCCACCCGCTGCGCCCCGCGCAGACACACCAGCGTGCCCGACCCCACCGCGCGCAGTCCGGTCACCCGGCCGAGCGCCACGAGATAGGAGCGGTGCACCCGCAGGAAATCGTCGTGCCAGCGTTCCTGCAACGCCGAGAGCGGGATACGCACCAGATGGGAGCCGGTATCGGTGTGCAGCCGGGCGTAATCGCCCTCGGCCTCCACCCAGTTCACCTGCGATCGGTGCACCAGTGTGGTGACACCGCCCAGCTCGACCGGAATGACCTCGTGGTTGCCGCCCGGATCCGGTCCCGGACCGGGTTCGGGGCGGGCACGCCGTTCGGCGATCCGCCGCACGGCGGCGGCGAGACGCTGCTGCCGCACCGGTTTGAGCAGGTAGTCGACGGCACCCAGGTCGAACGCGGCGACCGCGTGATCCTCGTGCGCCGTGACGAAGACGATCGCCGGTGGATTGACGAATTCGGCGAGCACACCCGCCAGTTCCATCCCGTTCAGACCCGGCATGTTGATATCCAGGAAGACCGCGTCCGCCCCGTGCGCGCGCAGTATCCGCAGCGCACCGGTCGCGTCGGCGGCGCCGTGCAGTTCGCTCACGGCGGGCTCGGCGCGCAGCAGATAGAGCAGCTCGTCCAGCGCCGGCTGCTCGTCGTCCACGGCCAGCACCCGCATCACGCCAGACCCTTCCTGCTTCTTCGACTCGACCATGGTAGTCATCGGGTCCGGGCCGCGGGTCCGGTACTGCCGTTCTCGGTCAGGAACCCAGCTGGTCCATCCGCCGCTGCATCTCCTCGGGCTCGATATCCTCGACGTGGGTCGCGACGGTCCACTGATGGCCCCACGGGTCCACGAACGCGGCCGTCCGGTCGCCGTAGAACTGGGTTTCCGGAGCGCTGATCTCGGTGGCACCCCCGGCGAGCGCGGCGGCGTGGGCGGCGTCCATATCCGGGACGTAGACGTAGAGATTGACCGGGGTACCGCCGATCGAATGCGGATCGCGGAACGCCATATCCGGCGCCGGATCGCCCAGCATCAGCACCGAATTGCCGATCAGGAGCTCACAGTGCATGACGGTGCCGCCGGGACCCGGTATCCGCATCCGCTCGGTGGCCCCCAGCACCCGTTTGTAGAACTCCACCGCGTCCGCGGCGCCGGCGACGGCCAGACCTGGGGAAATTGTCGGATAGCCGTCGGGAACGGGAGAAACATCGGACATCACACGACCTCCGGTTTCGGGGTGGTTCGTCGGACAGTGTGAGCCTATGCCCGGTCGGCGCCGCCGGGGCCCGATCCGATGCCCGCCGTCAGCCGCCCCAGCTGACGTTCGTCTCGATGACCTGACGCAATACCGTCGAGGTCCGCGGGTCGCGATAGAACTGGTGACCGCCGATCGAGATCGATCCCGCGACCGGCAGCGGCAACCCGAGATCCACGGTGATATCGCCGTTGCCCTGCATCGCGTAGTCCTCGATATCCAGCGTGCCGGCCTCGTTCGGGAGGTCCCAGATACTCGATTTCGGCGTCTGGGTGACGTCGAGGTGGATGGACAACCGCCCACCGTCCCGGTCCACCAGGGTGGCGGTGGTGACCTGGTCGAGGTCCACGCCGCCGCCGACCGTCTGCTGCACCCGCCATACCGCCCCCACCCCGACCGGTTCGTCGGGGAAGGTGACGGATCGGTAGACGGCCTGGTAGAAAGCCTGCTCCAGGGCGGCTCGCGCGGAATTCGAGGTATCCGGCGCGGGAGCCAGGCGCAACGCGGTGATACCGCCGAGTTCGCTCATCTCGAAACCGGCATGCGTACCGTCGGCGGCGGTCAGCGCCTCCGAAAGGGCCGGATCCGGGGTCGTCACCGAGCCCAGGGTGAGCTCCACCCCGCCGGAATCGGTGGTGGCGGTCATCGGGATGGTCAGCGACGGACTGGAGAAATCGCGTACCTGCTGGGAATCGATCTGCTGCTGGATCCGGTGATCGGTGCGCAACGTCACCGCCTGGATCGTGCCGTTGTAGTAGGAGGGACGCAGCATGGACCGCGGGTCCTCGCCGGGATCCACGGTCGTGACCGCGGCCGCGGCGATCGGCACCGTGACCTCGTTACCGATCCCCAGCGGTTCGGTGCCGTCGGCGTCGCCCCCCGCGTCGCCGCCGTCGCTGCAGCCGGAACCGAAAGCGGTGAGCCCTACCGCGAGAACCACCATCAGCACTCTGGACCGCGCCAGCCGGGGCGAGGGAAACGAACACAACTCCGTCACGACCGACAGCCTACGAGGCGTACCTGAGCGTGGGCTGGGACATCGCCCGAACTTCGGGCAAGGGCCCCGGACACCCGCGGCGCCCGGGCGCGACCCGCCGGGGCGACCGGCCCGGCCGGGTACGCGCGGGTGCCCACGCTACTGCGTGGATACCCCTCGAGAGATGATGGTCGGCGTGAGTGAGGACCGGCCTACGCCAGAGCAGGACCCCGACGACCGCCCCGGCGGGACCGCCGCGCAGCCCCGGCAACGCCTCCGGCTACTGCTGCTGGTCGCCGCGACACTGTTCGCGCTCGACCTGATCACCAAGGTGATCGTGGTCGCGCGGATACGGCCCGGCGAACCGGTTTCGGTCATCGGCGACGTCGTAGAACTCGTCCTGATACGCAACCCGGGGGCGGCGTTCTCGATGGCCACCGGGATGACGTGGCTGCTGACCCTGATCGCCGCGGCGGTGGTGATCGGGGTGCTGCGTATCGGCCGCACGCTGCGCTCGCCGCTGTGGGCCATCGGTCTCGGCGGAGTGCTCGGTGGTGCGCTCGGCAATCTGATGGACCGGCTGTTCCGTGCGCCCGGACCGCTGCAGGGCCATGTGGTGGATTTCGTCTCGGTCGGCTGGTGGCCGGTGTTCAACGTGGCCGATTCCTCGATCGTCTGCGGGGCGATCCTGCTCGTGACCCTGACCGTGTTCGGTTACGAACCGGATGGCACCCGGTACAAGGACAAGGCCGCCGCGGAGGCGCCCGCCGGCGGACCGGCGGCCGAGGACACCGCGCCGGATCCGGCCGCGGACCCCGGCCGGGACGGATCCACCGGCGACACCACGCCGGAGGACGCCGCACCGGGATCCGCCCCGACCGGAGCCGAGACGAGTACCACGACGGGCCCGCTCCTGGGCGATCCCGCCGGCACGGCCGCCACCGCCGACGGCAAGGAGACCGCCGCATGAGGGAGACCAGGACGATGCCCGTCCCCGACGGGCTCGACGGGATGCGGGTGGACGCCGGCCTCGCCCGGCTGCTCGGACTGTCGCGGACCGCGGTCGCGGCCATGGCCGAGGACGGATCGGTACATCTCGACGGCACAGCCGCCGGCAAATCCGACCGGCTCACCGCCGGCGCCTGGCTCGAAGTGGTGTTCCCCGAACCCCGGCGCGAACTGAGCATCGAAGCCGAACCGGTCGAAGGTATGAAGATCCTCTACGCCGACGACGATATCGTCGCCGTCGACAAACCGGTCGGCGTGGCCGCGCACACCGGGGTCGGCTGGACCGGACCCACCGTGGTCGGCGGGCTGGCCGCGGCGGGCTACCGGATCTCCACCTCCGGCGCACACGAACGCCAGGGAATCGTGCACCGCCTCGATGTCGGCACCTCGGGAGTGATGGTGGTGGCGCAGTCCGAACACGCCTACACCGTGCTCAAACGCGCGTTCAAACAGCGCACTGTGGACAAGCGGTATCACGCCCTGGTCCAAGGCCATCCCGATCCCAGCAGCGGCACCATCGACGCCCCCATCGGCCGGGCCCGGGGCAACGACTGGAAGTTCGCGGTCACCTCCGACGGCCGGCCCAGCGTCACCCACTACGACACGGTGGAAGCGTTCCAGGCGGCGAGCCTGCTCGATATCCATCTGGAAACCGGCCGCACCCATCAGATCCGGGTGCATTTCTCCGCCATCCGCCATCCGTGCTGCGGCGATCTCACCTACGGCGCCGACCCCCGGCTGGCCGAACGGCTCGGACTGCAACGGCAATGGCTGCACGCCCGGTCGCTGGGCTTCCAGCATCCCGCGGACGGCCGCTACCTCGAGATCACCAGCGAATACCCGGACGATCTCACGAACGCGCTCCGCGTCCTGCGCGACGCCTGACCCGAATGCCCGAGGCACCCGCCCCGACCGGGCCCCGCCGTATCGGCCGGGGCCTGGCCTTCGGCGCGGCCGCGGCGGCGTGCGGTGTTTTCGTCGTCGCGCTGGGCTATCTGATCCCGCCCGCGGAGCCGGCGGTGTCCACCGACCGCCTCGGTCCCGACCAGGGCGAAACCGTCACCGAATATCTCGGCCGGGCGCACGGAACACTGACCGGACCGGACGACGGCGAGCGGTGGGCGCTGGTGTCGTTCACCGGGTACCGTCCGGCCGTCGGTCTCCGCGAGCAGGTGGGCGATATCCGGATCGGACAGGCGCTCTACCAGGTGCCGATACCTCGCGTCGCGACCCCGCTGACCGCCGTCCCGACACCCGATTCCGATATCGCCCTGCGGCGGTCGGGCAACGATGCCGCCTGGCAGCTGGCCGATCGACGCGGTTATGTCGGTGGCGAACGCGCGGCCCAGGTCCTGGACGTGACCGTCGCACGCCTACGCGACGGCTGCGCGTGCTCCCCCGGCGTCGTCGTCCGGGCCCCGCTGTCCCGGCTGCGCGAACTGGCCGGCCGCCCCGGAATCCGCGCGGTCGAGGCCCTGCCCGCCGACGCCGTAGCCGGACGATTCGCCGTCGGACCCCTGCTCCCGGACAGCACCGACCCGATCGGACCGCAACCCGACGACGGCCCGGTCCCACCGGCCTGATCAGAAGTCCAGCGTCACCACACCGTCCATATACCGATGACAGCGACCGGTCAGCAATACCCGGTCACCGGCCAGCTCCACCCCCAGCGACCCGCCCCGGCGCGACAACTGGCGAGCAGTCAACCGTGTCCGGCCCAGTTCGGCCGCCCACAGCGGC
>JABFXT010000185.1 GCA_013361595.1 Nocardia sp.
ATCGTCGCCGCGGCGGGGCTGCGGACGGTGGTCGCCGTGACCCGGTCCGCCGGTGATACCCGCGCCAAACTCGAACGTATCCACGATCTCGTCGAAACCATCGAAGATGCTGTCGAAACTCAGGAAAGTCCCGAAAAGAAGGTCGGGACCGCAACCACTCCGGAGGAAAAGCAAGCGCTGATCGATGAGTTGGAGCAGAGCGGCGTAAAATTCAGCAGAGAGGATATTGTATCGATCGGTAGGGATGCCGATGGAAAGATCATTTTCCTGGAGAGAGGTAATGACCGCGCTGGCCTGGAACATATCCTGCGACACTCGGGCGAGTTCGGTGACAAGGGTATTTCAGAGAGCGAAATTGCGAATGTAGTGATGAAGGCGGTTACCGAGGGGGAGTTGGTAGGAACGCAGGGAAAAAACCGCCCCGTCTACGAGATAATGCATAATGGTCAGCCTTTGAGAATTGCTGTTACTGTGGGCAGTAACGGATTTGTGGTCGGCGCCAACCCGGCCGCCTGATCACTGGAGGATATATGGAGTATTTGAGGCTGTTGCCCGAGATCGAGTGCTGGCCTACTTGGGTTCGCGGCCAGAAACAATTCGAGAACGTGGATCCGGGTTCACTCGATATTTCAGCTGATTTGGCTGCAGCCGTGAGAGCCTGGTCGGATAGATGGGATTCTTCGTACGATCTCGCTGTTGATCCCGGTAATCCGGGTTTTTCCTCCGATAGTGAGGAGCGAGAATTCTGGCGTGCAGGGGGTGAGCTGGCCACCAGACTGCGTAGCGAGCTCGGGGCGCAGTGGACTATCGAATACGATCCGAAGTCCTGGTACCCCTCGGCGGTTTTATAGCCGAGACCCTTGCGCCGTGCCCGAGCAGGTCATTTCGCGCGACGAGTTCATCCGCCACTACGTCCTGAGAAGCTCGCGCACACCTCGAGGAAGCGATCGTTCTCGGCGGCGGTTCCGATGGTGACCCGCAGGTGGTGGGGTGTGCCCACATCGCGGATCAGTACGTTGTGGTCGAGGAAATACACCCATGCCCGGGGCGCGTCGGTGAATCTGCCGAACAGCAGGAAGTTTCCCGCACTGCCGAATACTTCGAAACCGAGATCGCCCAACGCCGTCCGCACTCGTTCCCGCTCCCGGACGACCGCCGCGATATTGCCGAGGACCTCTTCGGAGTGTGCCAGTGCGGCGCGTGCGGTCGCCTGGTTGACCGTCGACAGGTGGTAGGGCAGCCGGATCAGCCGGACGGCGTCCAGGATCGCGGGAGCCGCGACGAGGTAGCCGACCCGGGCCCCCGCCACGCCGAAGGCCTTGCTCAGGGTCCGGGTCACCACCACCTTGGTCGGGAAGCGGTCGATCAGTTCGATCGCGCTGGGCGCGGCGGAGAACTCACCGTAGGCCTCGTCCACGACGACGATTCCGGGGGTGACTCGTACGATCCGCTCGATCTCGTCGACGGTCGTATGCGAACCACCGGGACTGTGCGGGGCGGTCAGGAAGACGATATCGGGTCGGTGTCGGGCGATCGCGGCTTCGGCATCCGCGGTGTTCAGGGAGAAGTCCGCCGCGCACGGGATCTCGATCCATTCGGTGCTCAGGTGTTCCGCGACGATCCGGTACATCGAATACGACGGACTGAAACCCAGTGCGCGACGTCCGTGGCCGCCGAACACCAGAAGCAGTTGCTGGAGAATCTCGCTGGATCCGTTGGCGGGCCAGATATTGGCCGGGCTCACCGCGGCTCCGGTGAACCGGCCGAGATATCCGGCCAAATCGGTTCGTAGCGCGGTGGCTTCGCGGTCCGGATAGCGGTGCAGGGCCGTAGCCGCGGCACGAACCCGTTCGACTATGTCGTCCACCAGCGCCGGTGACGGCGGATAGGGGCTCTCATTGGTGTTCAGCCGCAGCGGCTCGTCGAGTTGCGGAGCACCGTAGGCGGTGCCCGTACGGAGATTCTCGCGCATGGGCACATCGGCCGGGTCCGCCCACGAGCCGAGCGGATTCACCGCACCGCCTCCGGTGACATCGCCGTCGTCGGACAAGGTCGACCACATTCTCGTACCTTTCGACCAACGCCACCGGGGCTCCGCTGTGCGAATGCCGCGTGCCGGCTCAGGTGGTCGGGTTGACCGTAGCCCTTCGTTTCGCCCGGCACATCCGTAGTTTCAGTCGGGGCGAGGACGTCGATCCGGTCACCCGCCACGGGGGCATGGTCCGGGCGTCACCGACTTACCGGTGAACCGGATGCGACTGCTGTTGCCGGTGGTGAGACGAGTGCTCGATGGACCGGACTCCGCCGTTGTGTGAGTCTTGGACCAGACCATGAGCGGCCGTGGGGAGAGACTCTTGTCGGGTACCGGATCGGGCCTGTTCTGCCATGTGGTGGAGAGGCTGCAGCAGACCGCGCAGGACGTCGGCTCGGCGCTCGCGGGTCGGCTGGAGCACGGGGCCGCGCATTCCCGCGCCTCGCTCGGGGCGGGGACGGCGGCCGACCGATCCGGCGTGGAGGTTGTGGCGGGATCAGGGAACTCCGCCGAACGGGCAGGGGTCCGCGTGCCGATCTATGCCAGGACCCAGGACAACGAATGGCGAACGTTGGATCTCGATCGAGTGGTCCGTGAGCCGGCATACAACTCCGCAGACGAAGTCGTGGGAGTCATATATCCCAATGATGTGCATTATTACAATTCTCGGGTGAACTGGATCCACCGGAATCCCGGTGAAGAACTGCACACCCCCCAGGCTTATCTGAGGAGATCGGCCACCGCGGAGAACGATCCGGAACATGCGCTGTACGGCGATCGCCCGAGCGACCGGGTACCGTTCGGTGACGACCCCAATACCATTTCGATGCACGGCAACGGCGATGTATATGCGGTCAACGTCGATGCGAGCTTCGCGCAACCGTACGGGGAGCGGACGGTGTTTCTCGGTGAGAAGTCCGCGGCCAGGCTCGTCGCCTCCGATCCCATCTATCAGTATGTCGCGGATCAGCGGAAAGACCGCGAAGTCGTCGTCGACTCCTGTCTGGCCGGGGCCGACGAGAACAAGGCGAAGGGATTCGCCGACGAGCTCTTCAAGGCGGGAGTGGCCGACGGGCCGATCCACTTCCCGACCGATCTGATCACGGGCGGGCTGGAGTACCTCGAGCCCGGTCAACCCAGAAAACCGGTTCTTTCGGTTATCGCGAACTACGACGAGGCAGGTGATCCGCAGCCGCTGTGGCGAAGTATCACCAAAGAAGGATTATCCGATACGCGTGCGACGGAGTAGCGGCCGCCGACGCCCGATCTACGTTCGCACGTTCGGCGGGACAACGCACCGGACCGGCAGCGGTGCGGCGCTCGGACGATCTTTCAGACAGGTAGCGGAGAGACGTTCCTGTTCCACGGGACCCGGTCGCCCAGCAACCCGTCCAGGCTGAACCTGCCTGCCCCGGTGGCCAGGAGCAGCAGCGCACCCGCGCCGAGCCCGATGACCAGCTCGGCGCCGCCGGCGCTCACGAACATGCCGTTGCCGATATGCGTGATCAGGTACGCGCCGACCATGTCCGCGAAGAGCAGGATCGCCCAGACCGGGGTGATCGCGCCGAGTATCAGGCCCGCGCCACCGGCCAGTTCGATGAGGGCGGCGGCGATCGCGGAGATATCCGGCAGTGGAGCGCCCATCGATTCGAACCCCCGCTGGGTCGCCGCGATCCCGTTGGTGAAGAACTTCTGCCATCCGTGCGCGAGGAAGACGATGCCGATACCGGCTCGGGCCAGCAGGATCAGCGAATTGCGGAGGTTGTTGTACACAGCTCGTCCTTTTCCGGGGTGTGACGCGGTCGGGGAATGTGGCACCGGACGCAATCGGTGTGGTGCCGGGGGGTGTGCCCGGTACGGGTGGTTCAGCGTTCCGGTTGGTCGGTCGTCGGGTCGGTCCGGTGATCGCGCAGGATCGCGGCGACAGCCGACTGGCCCCGGCGCTGCGCATTGTCCGAGGCGGTCCGGCCGGAACTGTCCTGGATGGACGGGTCCGCGCCCGCCCCGAGCAGTGCGGTGACGACCTGCTGGTAGCGCGTCGATCCGTCGCCGTACACGATCGCCTCGTGTAGCGCGGTCCAGCCCGTCTCGTTGACGTTGTCGACGTCGACACCGGCATCGATCAGCCGCCGCACGGTGCCGACGTGGCCGTGTTCGGCGGCCGGGATGAGCGCGGTTCCTCCGTAGCGGTTCAGGCTGCGCAGGTCCGCGCCGTGGGTGAGCGTGAGTTCGAGGATGTCGTCGAGGCCTTCGGCTCCGGCGTACAGGTAGGCCGAGTCTTCGAGGTCGTCCTTCGCGTCGACATCGGCGCCCGCGTCGATCAGGGCCGCCGCGGCCGCGGTCGCGCGATTCTTGGTGGCGGTGACCAGCGGGGTGCGGCCCGACTCGTCACGAGCCTCCAGGTCGGCCCCTTGCGCGATGAGTTCCCGGACCCGCGCGGCGTCGTTGTTCGCGGCCGCACTGGCCAACT
>JABFXT010000721.1 GCA_013361595.1 Nocardia sp.
CGCGGGGCGGCGCGTGATGTGCAGAATCGCCCCGTCCACCCGCGGTGCCGGGAAGAATTCCCGGCGGTCGATCCGTGCACCCAGCGCGAGTGCCGATTCCGGCCAGTGTGTCACGGTCAGTTTCGTCCACCGCCCGTAGTCGCCGCTGTGTTTACGTGCGAATTCGTACTGGGTGAGCAGGGTGGCCGAGGTCAGCCGCGGTGCGGCCAGACACCAGCGCAGAATATCGGTACCGACCGCGTACGGGATATTGGCGACGACCGCGAACGGTTCGTCCGGTGCGGTGACGGTACGGAAATCCTGGTTCCGGACGAGTAGACGGTGGTCGCCGGAGTATCGGACGGCGAGCCGGCGGGCGTAGTGCGGGTCTTTCTCGTAGGCCACCACGGATGCGGCAGCCGGAACCAGGTGGCGGGTGAGCATACCGCCGCCGGGCCCGATCTCGAGCACGAGATCGTCGGCGCCGATACCGGAGGCCCGTACGATACTGCGGGCGATCCGGGGATCGGTGAGGAAGTTCTGGGAAAGCCGCTTGCGGGTCGCGGATACGCGGTTACGCGGACCCGGGGCAGTGCGGGACATGGGGATCCTCCGGGGAGTGGGCCGAATCGAAAAGACGCTGATTCGCCCGGACCCATGCCGGGGCAGGAGGTGGCGCGCGGGGGCGCCGGGTGATCGCCGTGGTACCGGTTCGATCGAACCGGTACCGAATCACGGCCGAACGGTCCCGTGGCGGGGACTGCCCGGCCGGGTCAGCGGAGGGTGGGGTGCACCGGCAGAGTCCGAGCTGCCGTGCGCTGCCGGATGTAGTACGCGCCGACGGCGCACACCCCGTTGCACAAAGTTCCCATAGCGGCACACTGTAGGACGACCGCTTCGAGCCGTCCATCGATTTTCCGCTCGCGCGGGTGGAACGGAAACCGCCGGATACCCGATGCGCTTGTTCAGGCCGATCCCGCGGCCTGCGGGCACCGGAACTCGCGCGGTTCGCCGGCGGGTACCCGGACAATCGAATCCGGCTCGTGGACAACAGCTTCGGTCTCGGTCGCGATACCTGCTCCCGTATCTCCCGCAGTACCGCCGGTCCGGTAACTCAGGCTCAAGCGGCGGTAGTAGCCACTCCTGAGGGCGGAACCGGTGAACACGAGCCCGAGAATGCCGAGCAGCACGAAGACCAGCGCCATACCGCGGGCTTCGCCGGTGCCGAACCAGCCGCCTATCCAGCGCGCACCCGCCCCGTCGGTCATGAACGGGATGAAGAAGAACTGGGTCAGCGGGCTCAGCAGGAACGCGGTGAGCGGTGACGCGGCCTGCTCGACGCTCTGGGCGAACCCGAACACCCGGCCCTGTCGCCGATACGGCACCACCTTCTGCAGCACTGTCTGCTCGGCCGCCTCCGCGAACGGCATGAGCACCATGAACACGGCCATGCCGCCGATCAGCAACAGGGCGGAATCCCGCATCGGGAACACCAGCATCACCGCCCACAGCGCGAGATTGATCAGCAGGATCAGCCGCACCGGATTCGAGGAGGTCCCGGTGCGCGCCACCAGGAGTCCGCCGAGGATCATCACCCCGCTCAGGACGCCCCAGACGACACCCCAGACCTGCACCGACATCATCGACAACGCATACGGGTCCATCAGCGCCATCAGGCCGCCGAACAGCAGATTGTTCAGCGCGGAGAAGACGATCAGCGGAACCATTCCGGGAATCGCGCGCACGACGCGGACGGTACCGCGCAGGTCGACGCGCTGAGGTTCGCCCGCGGCCGCGGCGCGGGCCAGCGATTCCGGCAGCGCGAGCCCGCGCAGATGCGCTACCGCGACCGCGAGCACGGCGACGGCCAGCACCAGTACCCCCAGCATGCCGTTCCACCCCACCAGCAGGGCACTGGCGACCGAGGTGATCAGATGGGAGACGCCGGTCGTCGTGCCGACCAACCCGTTGGCGCGGTCCCGGACCCGTTCGTCGAACATGGCGGTCACCACGGTGGGCAGCGCGATCGTGCGCAGGCTCCCGGCGATCACCCCCGTCATCGCGAGGACGACGAACACCCACAGCCGCACGCTCGCCGGATCACGCCACACCTCGGCGGGCGTGATCGTGTAGTAGCCCAGCGCGACCCCGTAGATGCCCAGCGAAACGAGTGCCGACATCTGCATGACGTTCTTTTTGCGATGGTGGTCGACGATACTGCCGAACCACACTCCGGTGCCCGCCATGGCGAGCAGGAAGATTCCGGCGATCATTCCCGTGGCGAATACCGAACGGGTCTGCAGGTATACGAAGAACGTGATGCCGAACCAGACGGTGTAGTTGATGAACGACACCAGGAGAACGTTCACCAGCAGCTGCGCGAAGGTCCGGACCGTGCGGTCGGCGAAGTCGAGACGGGTCGCGCCGCCGGCATCGGTTCGCCGTGTGGTTTCCATAGTCATGAACTCAACAACCTCGACATTGGTTCAGGTCAAGGGGTCGACCTGCCGGAAGATTCACCATCTTCGACTGCCGAGATCGGCGAAAATGATCGCCGTCCGCCGAATTACCGGATCGTCACTGCTCACAGCTCCACGGTCGGCACCGGGTAGGAGTCCGTGATCTGAGCGGCATTGGCGATCACCTCTTCGGCGACGGCCTGGGTGCGCCACATCCGGGCCTCACGGATCTCACCGCGCTGTTCGAGCAGATCGGCGAGGCTCGCCATGGCCCGGATCTGCCGCCGTCCGGCCGCGACCCGCCACCATCGTTCTGCCGCGTCGAGTTCATCGTGCCGGTAGTAGAGTTCACCCAGGTCGTAGGTGGCGCCGAGATGGCCCGCGTGCGCGGCCTCGGCCCACAGCCGGGCGGCCTGCTCGTCGTCTCCGCTCGCGCACCAGGCCGTGCCGAGACCGTGCAGCCGGTCGGGGGTGTCGGCGGTGGGTCCGCTCTCGGTGTCCGCTATCGGGCCGAGTGAACCGTCGGCGACGGTATCGGCTGCCGAAAGGCCACCGCTGCCGGTGTATTCGTCCTCGGGCCGGTATCGCGCGGCACGCGGTGAAGCGAAGTAGGCAGCGGGCAGCGGGAATACGGACGGGCCACTGTCGGCTACCGGATGCCGGGGCGGCTCCGGGCCGTAGTCGGGAAGGTCTTCGCCACCGATCACCGGTACGAGTCCGGTCTGGTCCGGGGCGGCGGCCCAGCTGAGGGATCCGGGCTCGGCCGGAGCGCGGTCGGCGATCTCGTCCAGGGCCCGGGTGTACCACTGTTCGGGCCCGGTGAGCAGCGTCGCCGGACCGGAATCCTCGAGATCGGCCGGATCGCCGGGCACCGGATCCTCGAAGAGGGACGAGTAGTCGAGGACCTCGTCGGTGTCCAGCGGGCCGACCAGGAGATCGCCGCCGTCGTTATGCCTGGACCGCAGGACCAGATCCGCGAGACTGCACGGATAACCCTCCGGCTCGACGCTGTCGGTCATCGCGATCCCGGCGAACTCCGGGACCGGCGCTTCGTATCGATCCGCTGCTCCGCGCGCGGTCGTGAAAGCACCCGGGGCCGGACGGGTAACGGCCGGACCGCCGGACCCCGGCCGAATGGTGGGAACCGAGACCGCCGGTACGACGCCGGTGCCCGGGGTGAACAGCTGCGGATGCGGATCGAGGGGAGTGCTGCGGACCTCCACCACGAGATCGGCGAAATGCGGTGGCCCCTCGCCCATACTGCACCACAGCACGGTGCGGCCGCTGTCGGTGCGTTCGACGACTATCCCGTAGTTCCCCGACCAGGATTGCGGTTCGCCGGCGGCGTTCGCCCAGACCGGCGTCAGTGCGAAGAGCGCGCCCGGGGCGGTCGCGGACAGGTCGAAGGTGATCCCGCGTTCGAGCGCGTCCCGCCAGATATCGACGCCGGTCAACCGCCGCCGATCGATATCGATGTAGCCGTCGACCATGGAGAGGCCGATACCGATACCGGCCAGCCCGGCCGGGGGTGTGGCCGACAGCAGGGTGACCGTGAGTGTTGCCGCCGCGGTGGGCAACTGCTCGCTGTAGAGCGGATGGACCGCCGTGCCCTCCCATTCGATCGGTTCGGCGCTGCGGTAGCGCTCGGCGAGAGCCGGATCGCCGGTGGACCGATCGACCGTATCCCCGGCCGACTCGCCATGTGTATCGCCGGTCAGCAACGGCGTGGCATCGAGGCGCAGCCGCCGGAGGTACCTCGGTAGTTGCCCGGCACGCGGTGCCGAAGCGGGCATATCAGCCTGCGACGGAACAACTCCGGTCGACGAAGATACCGGATCGAACATATCCTGCCCCGCCTTTCCCACCGCTCCCGTTGACTCCGCAGCAATGCGGTGGCTATACCGTACTAGCCGGATCCGTCGCGTGTGTGCCGATTCCGGGGGTGACAACAGATCGACGATGCGTACGATGCGGTCGCGGTCGGATGGGGCGAGAAACCGTGCTTCCGAACCGGTATCGCGGGAGGCCGCCGGACGCCACCGGGCCCGGACCGGATGAAA
>JABFXT010000807.1 GCA_013361595.1 Nocardia sp.
CGGTCGCGTAGTCGAACCGGCACAGTAGGCCGTCGTCGGTGGCATCGACGGTCAGGACCAGCGGCACACCGTCGGCCGGGCCGTCGGTATGGACCCGGGCCGGGCGCAGATCCCGGTAGCGCAGGGTGAACCGGCCCGATTCGGCGGCCGCGAACTCGGCGGTGGTCTCCGGATTCAGATACCGGAGCAGCGCGTAACCCGCGCCGCTGTCGGGTACCGACCGATACAGATCACGGATCTGGACCAGGGCCCGGCCCGCGGCGGGGCCGCCGACCAGCGCCTCGGCGGTATCGATATCGGCGACCCGGACCGACAGGGGGAATTCGGTGGCGAAACCGCCCACCAGATCGGTGCTGCCGCCGGTGAACGAGCGGGCGTCGGCGTCACAGCGCACCAGCGACCCGATCGCGCGGGCGACGGCACCCTGTTCGCCGGTCCGCAGTGCGATGGCCACGGCGGTCAGCAGCACTTCGGGCACGGTCGCCCGATAGACATCGGCCGCGGCGGTCACCGCGGAGGTGCCCTCGGCGGTGATGGCCAGCGAAACCCGCCGCCGCAACCGCAGATCGGCCGGTTCCAGCGGGGGCGCGATCTGCGCGCCGGCCAGGTTGCGTCGCCACCAGCCGGACTCGTCGAGTAGTTCGATGGAGCGGGCACGCGCGTCCAGTGCATGCACCAGCTGCGGCAGTTTGCTCTCCGGCGCGGCCGCGGCGGGATCGGCGGCGGCCCAGCCGGCGATCAACTCGTCGACGACGATCCGCCACGAACGGTCGTCGACCGCCAAGCCGTTGGCCACCAGCACCAACCGGCGTTCCGGGTCGGTACCGGTGACGACGAAATGGATATTGCGCCCGGACGCCGGGTCCAGGGCATCGGCCGCGGCCTGCACCACATCGTCGGTCGCGACCGTGTTCTCGCCGGATTCGGGTCCGAGCCACCAGTACTGCTGTTCGCCCCGCCGTTCCAGCGGCGGAATCCGCAGGACGGCCGGTCGCGCGGCCGGGTCGAATCGGGCCGACAGCATCGGATGCCGGGCCATCAGCGACCGCACCGCGGCCTCGGTTCGGCTCAGCGGCCGGTCGCCGGGCAATTCGAGCACGATCGACCGGATCTCGACACCGGGGACGGGATTGTCCAGCAACCGCGCCGCGGTCGGCGTCGGCGGCAGCTCACCGGTGGCCTCCGAAACGATGCCGGCGAACGATTCCGGTGCGGCACCGGCGGTGAAGCCGTCCGAGGACGCCGCATCCGGTGCCGCGGCCGGTGGGTCGAATTCCGTGCTGGGTGAGGCCTCGTCGAGCCCGGGCACCGCCTCCCCGGCCCATGCACCCGGGTCCGGGGGCAGGGGCGAGATTCTGCCGGGATCCGGCAGCCGGGTGCGATCGGGGGCGCCGGTGCCCGTGAGCGGGATCCGCTCGACCGCCAGGAAAGCCGCGGGCACCAGCCGACCCGGTAGCGTCCGGCCGAGTGCGGCGCGTATCGCGGCGAGATCGGGTTCGGGCCCCGGCTGCTCGGGCACCACATAGGCGACCAGACGCGCACCCGGACGCGCGGCCGACGATACGGCCGGACCGGTATCGCGGGTGAGAACCGCGGCCTCGGCGATACCGGGCAGAGCGCGCAGCGCGGCCGCGATCACGGCCGGCCGGACCCGATGCCCCCGGTATCCGAAACTGTCGTCGGTACGGCCCAGGTGCTCGAGTCGCTGTGGTGTGGTGGCGGTGGCCTCGTGCCACAGCACGGTATCCCCGGTCCGGTACATACGCTGGCCGTAGCCGAACGGGTTGGCCACGAACCGATCCGCGGTCGGCGCGGACCGGCCGGCATATCCGCGGGCGAGTTGGTCACCGGCCAGATACAGCTCACCGGGGACCCCCGGCGGAACCGGGCGCAGCCGTGAATCCAGCACGTACACCCGGGTGTTCCACTGCGGCAACCCGATCGGGACCGACCGTTCCGCCGAGCCGGCGGCGGGCCAGGAAGTCGCCGAAACGGCGGTTTCGCAGCTGCCGTACAGGTTCTGTGCCCGCGCTCCGCACCGCTCCCGCAACGCCACCACGGTTTCGGGCGCCAACGGGCCACCGGTGACGAAGACCTCGCGCAGGCTGCGGACCGGGCCCGGGTCGGCGTGGCCGGCGAAAGCGGCGAGTTCGTCCGGCCCGAAATCGGTGACCGTGACCGCGCGCGCGGCGCTCGCCGCCGCGATCCGCTCCGGATCCTGCGCACCGGCCGGGGCCAGCGCCAGTTCCGCGCCCGCGCGCAGGGGCAGGAAGTTTCCCCACAGCGAAGTGTCGCGGGTCGGCGGATTCTGTTGGAGATAGACGTCGGTGAAACCCATCGGGTACTGGGCGAGCATCAGCGTGATCTGGTTGTTGATCGCACTGTGCGAGAGCGCGGCCAGCTCCGGCCCGTCCGGTGTCACCGATGCGCACAGCAGATAGGCCGTATTACCCGGTAGCACCGTCCGGATCAGTTCCTCCGGGCGCACCGGACCGGCCGGATACCCGGCGGCATCGTCCGCGTCGACCACGAGAACCGGTGTCGCCCGGTACGCCACGGTCGCCTTCAGGGCCGCCGCCAGTCGCGATTCGTCCGACCGGCCCACCACTACACAGGCGGGTCCGGCGGTTTCGATCACCAGTGCGTTCCAACCGGCCGGATCGTCCGGGTCCAGCGGCAGGCAGGCCCCGCCGGCCGTCAGCACCGCGTAGATCGCGACCAGCAGCTCGGGAGAGTTGCGAATCGCCACGACCACCGGGGTCTCGGTCCCGACCCCCGCGGCGATCAGCCGCCGGGCCAGCCGGTTCACCCGCCCGTCGAACTCCTGATAGGTCAGCTCGGTCGCGGCGTCGGCCACCGCCACCGTATCCGGGCGGGTGGCGACGGTGCGGCGGTATCCGTCGAGCAACAGATCGGGCGCCACCGGGTAGCGGGTGTCGTTCCAGACCACCAGCAATCGGTCGAGATCGGCCCGCGACAGCAGATCGATATCCCCGACCGGACCGTCGGGGTCGCCGCCGGCGACGGTGAGGACCCGCTGCAACCGGCGCGCGATCTCGGCGACCGTGGCGGCATCGAACCGATCGGCGGCGAACTGGAACGCCGCCGCGATCCCGTCCGGCGAACCGTCCGGCGCGCGGTGCGGATCGATGACCAGCCGGAGCGGGCACTCCGTGGCCACGTTCGCGATATCGATCGGCTCGGTGGACAGACTCGGCATCTCCAGCCGCGGAACATCGTTGTGCCGCAGCGAAATGGCCATCTCGAACAGCGGCTCACCACCACCGATGGCCGCGTCCAGGATCTCGAAGGGCAGATCGGCGTGGGCGAAGGCGGCGCGGTCGGATTCCGCCACCCGCGCGACCAGGTCCAGGAAGGATTCGGCCGGATCGATCCGGGTACGCAGCACCACGGTGTTGGCGTAGGGTCCGATCGCGTCGTCGAGTTCGCGTTCGTCGTGACCGCGCACCGAACTGCCGAGCACGATATCGGTCACCGCGGCCGAACGGGCCAGCAGCACCGCGAAGGCCGCGCGGACCACGATGAACTCCGAT
Source organism: Nocardia sp. (assembly GCA_013361595.1). Classification (GTDB taxonomy): domain Bacteria; phylum Actinomycetota; class Actinomycetes; order Mycobacteriales; family Mycobacteriaceae; genus Nocardia. Next base: position 3,555 of record JABFXT010000807.1, read on the forward strand.
ACCTCGGCCCGGCGGGCGATATCGGCGATCCGGCGATGGGTGCGGGTACCGATCTCGAAATCGTGCACTCCGAAACCGGCTGCTCCGCCCCGCGTGACCGCGACCGGCAGTTCCAGCCGCGGCGGCAACCCGGCCAGGTACTCCCGCCAGAACATCAGCCGCCGCGCGGCGAGCGAATCCGGGTCGGTGGCCTCGCCGAGCTCGGCCCGGCGGCTCAGGAAATAGTCCAGGTACTGCACCGACAGCGGCTGCCACAGCGGCCGTGACCTGTTGCGGCGGCCCAGGAAAGCTCGCAGCAGGTCCCGCAACAGCAACCCGGCCGACATCTCGTCGGCCAGGATGCGGTGTACGACCACCGCGACCACATGTGCCCGGGGGCCGGTTTCGGCGAGCGCGAACCGGACCGGTACCTGCTCCGGGTCGGCGGCATCGAAATCGGTTCGCGACAACGCGGCCAGCCAATCCGCCAGGTCGGCGGAGTCGACGGGTTCGGCGATCACTTCGGGTACGGCCTGTTCGCGCGGTAGCACCACCTGATACGGGGTGCCGCCGGTCTCCGGGTAGACGGTGCGCAGCGTTTCGTGCCGGTCTACGACATCGGCGACGGCGGCCTGCATGGCCGTCGCGTCGAGCGTGCCGGTGAGCGTCATCGCGGCGGTGACGGTATCGGAGCCCTCGTCGGGCGTGAACCGGTTACGTTCCCACCAGCGCAGCTGGCCCGGTGAGAGCGGTATCGACTCGGGACGCGGTGCGGCGACCGGGCTTTCGCTCGGTGCCGGTAACGGCGCCGGTGCCGGGGATTCGGGGGCCACGGCCGGGATACCGGCAGGGCTGGGCCAGAGCGGACTCGGGGAATTGTCCCGCCGGGCGCCGAACGGGAAATCCGAGGCATGCGATTCCTCCGGGCGCACCGCGGGGCGTGGCGCCCGGTTCGCCGCCGGGTAGTCCCTGGCGTTCTCGTAGAACGCCAGGGCGTCACCACCGGTCGGCGCCGGTGAACCGCCACGGGCGAGCTGCGGGTCGCCCGACACGGCAGACTGGCCCCCGAGCCAGCCGTCGTCGGCGCTGTCCGGCGATCGCCGCGCATCCGGTGCTCCGGCGGCGGACGCGAGTGGATCCGCCGCCCGGGCACCGCGGCCGCCCAGCGGGGACTGGCGGTCGGGCATCTCCAGGTAACCGCGACCCGGCAGCTCCATATCGCGTTGTTCGGACGCGAGGCGGCTTTCGGTCACGGCCCGCACGGGCAGTTCGGGTGCGCCATCGGCCCGACCGGCGTCGGCGGGCCGCGGCTGTTCGGCCGGTATCTCGCGGATCGGGAGGCTCTGTTCGAAATCGGGCGGCGGCCCGGCGGGCGCGAGTACCGGATCGGCGGTGGACTCGTCGGTGGGTACCTCTTCGGTGCCGGCCGGCGATGTATCCACCGGCCCCGGCCGCGTATCGGGCAGCTCTATCCGCCCGAGGTATTCCATCTCGCCGTCGCCGGTGCGGCGCACCAGGTCACCGGTGCGGAAGAGCCGGGAGCCGTCGTCGGCATACGGATCGGCGACCAGCAATTGCGCCGTCAGCCCGGGCCTGCGGTGATAGCCGCGTGCCAGCTGCGGTCCACCGAGGTCGAGCTCCCCCGGTTCACCGTCGGCCACCTGGGCGAGTCGTTCGTCGAGGATATGGGCCGTCACACCGCGGATCGGCGCACCGATCGTCGCGGGCCGGCCCGGTGTCAACGCGGTACTGATACTGGTCATGACGGTGGACTCGGCCGGACCGTAACCCTGGTAGAGAACTCTCGTCGAACCCGCACCGACGGGAATCGCCCAGCGCGACACCAGTTCGGGCGGGCACGGCCGGCGACCGGTGATCACCACGCCCAGTTCGTCGAGCCCGCCCGGATCGATCACCTCCAACGCATCGGGAGTGAGATAGGCGTGGGTGACCCCGGTGCGGCGCAGCAGTTCGGTCAGTTCGTCCGCCGTGGACACCAGCGGTGACACCACCACCATGGTCGCGGCGCCGCCGAGGGCGAGCAGTAGTTCCAGGACCGACGAATCCGACGGAAGCGGTGCGAAGTTCAGGGTGCGGTCCTCGGGTTCCACCCGGTAGCGGCCCTGCTGTTCGGCACACAGACCGGACAGGCCGGCCTGGGTCACGACGACACCGTCCGGCGAGGACTCCCCGTCACTGGCGTAACTGACATACGCGGGATGCTCGGCCCGCAGCGGCCGGATCCGGTCGGCATAGGTGACGGGTTCGGCGGAGAACTCTTCCAGGGCACGGGCGGCACCGACCGTATCGACCTGCAACCATTCGATCTCGTCGGGGAGTTCGTTGCGGACCCAGGACACCGCCAGGCCGTACACCGCGCCGACGTCGACCAGCAGATGCGCGATCCAGTTGGGTGGATAGGCCGGATCGATCGGCACGAAACCCGCACCCGTCTTGGCGACCGCCCAGACCGCCAGCACCGCGTCCAGCGAGCGCGGGATGGCCACGGCCACCAGATCCTCCGGACCGATACCGCGCGCCATGAGCGAGCGGGCCAACCGGCTGGACCACGCGTCCAGATCCGCGTAACTCACCTGTTCCAGCGGACCGGTGCCGTCGGCGAGGATCAACGCCGCACCGTCGGGATTGGTCTCGACAGCGTTCGCGATCAGCTGCGGAAGGGTTGTCACGCGGGGCCGCCGGGTTCGGTGGGGCCGGGTCCGGACTGGCCGCGTCATACCGACTTCGCCCTCCGGAGGTGGTCACACCGCTGACCGACTACCGCATCCATCTGTCCGCCTCGCCTGCCTGTCGCACTTCACCGCCGCGCCCTACCGTGGCCGCGGCTTGGACAGCAGCCTGCCACAATGCGCCGGTACCCGGTATGGCACCCGGCAGGTTACCGGGCGGGGACCCGCACAGCTACATTCCGCGGATACCGGCCGCTTTCCCATCCCGGTTCCTCAGCCGCCCAGCAGCGCGGGCAGATCCAGCACCGTGCCGATATCCGCCCAGGCCGCGCCCGGCGGGTCCGCTTCGTCCAGCACGAGTACGAACAGTTCCTCCAGCTCATACGGGTCGAGCGCCGCCAGACTCGCACCGTCGGACCACAGATGGGTGACCCCTTCACCCGCCGGGGTCACGCCGGGCTCCCCGGCCAGCACCACGGCGGCGCCCGCGGCGCCCGCGGCCACGGTTTCCAGCAGCCCCGCCGGACTGTCGCCGCGACCCGCCCGGAAGGTGCGGGCCTCGTAGGTCAGCTCCGCGGCGGAATGCACCCGGGTCACCGCGGCGGCCAGCCGGTCGTAGCTCACCAGGATCCCGGTGCCGTCGAGCACCACCAGATCGCTGCCCCGCAGCGGCCGGGCCCGATCCGCGTAAGTGACCGGACGCGGGGATTCGGCGGCGATTTCACCGGCGACCACCGGATCGTCGAGCAGCAACCATTTCACCGCCGGATCGTCGGGAGCCCGCCCGACGGCCAGTCCGGCCTCGACCACCAGATCGGCGCCCGTCGCGATATCCAGAGCGTCGGCGGGCACCAGCGTGGCGCCGGCCTTGAGGACCGCCCAGACGGCCACTACCGCGTCGACACCGCGGTCCAGTGCGCTGACCACGCCGGTGCCCGGCCCGAACCCGCGCGCGATCAGCACCCGCGCCAGTCGCGAGGACCGGGCGTCGAGATCGCGATAGGTCACCACGGATTCGCCCCACACCACCGCCGGGCCGTCCGGATCGTCCTCCACCGATGCGCTGAGGGTCTGCGCCAGCGTGGTTCCCGCGGTGGCGGTCGGTATGACCGGATCGGCGGGGACGATCTCCCGCCGGCGGCCCGCGATATCGGGGATATCCAGCTCGCTCACCGGGATACGCGAATCGGCGGCGACCGCGGTCAGGATCCGCGCCAACCGGCGGCCGAACGACCGCACCGTCGTCTCGTCGAAGAGATCGGTGGGATAGATCAGCGCGGCCCGCAGTTCACCGGGGGCGCCGTCGGCGTCACGACCCGGGTCGATATCGATGCGCAGATCGTATTTCGCGGCGAGCCCACCGCGATACGGTGCCCGCACGATCAGTCCCGGCAGTTCCAGGGCGGCCGGTTCCCGATCGCGCACCGACAGCACCACGCCGAACAGCGCGTCGTGCGCGGTGCCCCGCTTCGGCACCACCAGTTCCGCGACATGTTCGAACGGGATATCGGCGTTCGCGAACGCGGCCAGATCTATTTCTCTTGTCCGGTCGACCAATTCGGCGAACGGCAGCTCCGATTCGAGCCGGGTGCGCAGCGTGACCGTATCGGCGAACATACCGACGAGATCGTCGAGTACTCGTTCCTCGCGCCGGGCGACCGGGGTACCCACGGCGATATCGTCCGAGCCGGTCAACTGGTGCAGGAGCACACCGACCGCGGCGTGCACCACCATGAACAGTGTCGCGCCCCGGTCGCGCGCCAGCCGGTCCAGCGCCTCGTGCACCTCGGTGGGCACCGCGAAACCGGTACTGCCGCCGCGCATCGAAGGCCGGGCCGGGCGTGGCCGATCCAGCGGGAGTTCCGGTACCCCGGACAGCCCCCGGAGGCGATCCCGCCAGTACGCCGATTGCACTGCCGCGACCGAGTTGTCGTCGGTGACCGTTCCGACGAGCGCGCGCTGCCAGACTGCATAGTCGGTGTACTGGACCGACAGCGGTGACCAGCGTGGCGATTCGCCGCCGACCCGGGCCCGGTACGCGATCATCAGATCGCGCGTGAGCGGTATCGACGACGCTTCGTCGGCGGCGATGTTGTGCACCACCATCGCCAGCACGTGCTCGTCGGTCTCGGTGGTGAGCAGCAGGCCGCGGATCGGCGCCCGATCGGTGATATCGAAACCGGGCGTGAGCATCTCGGCGATCCGGCCCGGCACATCGTCGGTGGTCACCGATTCCAGCCCGCCGCGCACCGCGCGGGCGACCGGCAGTATCTCCTGATACGGCAGGCCGTCCGGATCGGCCGGGTAACAGGTACGCAGCGGCTCGTGTCGTTCCAGTACGTCGGAGAGGGCGTAGCGCAACGCGGAGATGTCCAGCGCGCCGGTCAGACCGATGGTGAGCACGATATTGTCGACCGCCGACTCCGGATCGGCCCGGTTGCGCGACCACATCCGATGCTGGGCCGGCGACAGCGGAATCCGTTCGGGCCGGTCCGCGCGCACCAGTACCGGGCGCTCCACCTCGGTGGGCACCCGGGGCACCACCCGGGTAGCCAGTGCGCCGACCGTCGGTGCGTCGAACAATGTGCGCACCGTGATCTCCGCCGACAGTGCCGCGTTGATCCGGGCCACTGCCCGGACAGCGGTCAGCGAGTTCCCGCCGAGGGCGAAGAAATCGTGATCGGCGCCGACCTGATCGGCCTCCAGCACATCGGCGAAGACGCCAGCCACCGTCGTCGCGACCGGCCCCGCCGGCGCGGTGTAGGGCACCTCGCCGGTCCCGGCCGGATCGGGCAGCGCGGACCGGTCGAGTTTCCCGTTGGGGGTGAACGGCAGCGCGTCGAGGACGACGACGGAATCGGGAAGCAGGTAGCCGGGCAGGAATTCCGCGATCTGCTCGCGCAGTCGCACCGGGTCGGCCGGCTCCGCTCGGTCCGCGACCGGAACCACATACCCGAGGAGCCGGTCGCCGGCACCCAGCAGCGCCGCCGCCCGGGCCACCCCGGGACAGCGCAGCAGGGCGGCTTCGATCTCACCGAGTTCGATCCGGTACCCGCGCAGCTGGACCTGCGTATCGCCGCGTCCGGCGTACTCCAGATTCGCGCGACCCCCGAAACCGGCCCAGCGGGCGATATCGCCGGACCGGAACATCCGCGACCCCGGCGGGCCGAACGGATCGGCCACGAACCGGGTCGCGGTCAAGCCGGGGCGGGCGTAATACCCGCGGGTCAGTTGGGCTCCCGCCACATAGATCTCACCCGGCACCCCCACCGGCGCGGGGTGCAGCCGCTCGTCCAGTACGAATATGTCCGAACCGGGTAGCGCCCGGCCGATCACGCCGGCCGGACTGTCCACGAGTTGTTCGTCGATCGCCAGGAACGAGATGTGGACTGTGGTCTCGGTGATGCCGTACATGTTCACCGGCCACGGCGAATCGGCTTCGGCCCCACCGGGTCCGCCGTGCCGCTCGTACCAGGGCCGCAGCCGGCGCAGATCCAGTGCTTCCCCGCCGAACACGATATAGCGCAGCGCGAGTGGGTCCGCGCCGTCGAGCGCGGCGACGCGATCGGCCTCCGCGAATTCGTAGAACGCCGACGGAGTCAGATTGAGGACCGTCACCTGTTCACGGACGAGCAGTTCGCGCAACAGTTCGGGCGCCCGGGTGGCCGGCCGGTCGACCACCACCACCGAACCGCCGCTGGCCAGCGCGCACCACAATTCCCATACCGAGAAATCGAAGGCGCAGGAGTGGAGCAGGGTCCATACATCGGCGTCGTCGAATTCGAACAGCAGCTGGGTGTTGGCGAACAGTTCCACCACATTCCGGTGTACCGCGCCCACGCCCTTGGGGAGACCGGTCGAACCGGAGGTGTAGAGGACATAGGCCAGGTTGCCCGGGCGCAATCGGGCACGGCGCTCACCGTCGCGGACCGGTTCATCCGAGTGGTGCGCGGTGCCCTCGAGCAGGATCACCGGCACGTCCCCGGCCGGTAGGGCAGCCTGTTCGGCGGCGGTGGTGAGAACGGCGACCGGGCGGGCATCGTCGAGAACGAATGCCAGCCGCCGCCGGGGGTCGGTGGTGTCGAGCGGCAGATAGCCCGCACCGGAGATCAGTACGCCGAGCAACGCGACCGGCAGATCCTCGGTCCGCGGCATCGCCACGGCCACCAGGGTTTCCGGACCCGCACCGGCCGCGATCAGGGCACGCGCCACCCGATACGAACGGCGCAGCAGATCGTCGAAGCTCAGGGTGGTCCCGCCGGCACGCACTGCCGGTGCGCGCGGCCGCAGCCGGGCCTGGGCCTCGATGAGATCGACCATGGTCACCGCCGGAACCCGGACACCGCCGCTGTTCCATTCCCGCAGCACCAGATCGCGTTCGCCGGGTGCGAGCAGATCGATATCACCGACCACGAGCCCCGGGGCGGCGACCACGGCGTGCAACAGTCGCAGCAACCGGTCCGCGTGGTCGCTCACGGTGGGCGCGTCGAACAGATCGCGGGCGTAGGTGAAGATCAGCCGCGTATCGATACCGGTATCGACCAGGTTCACTCGTAGGTCCAGCGTGTCCGGTAGCTTGGCGGGCCCCTCACCGGAGGCCAGCAGCACCCGGAACGGCGGCCGGCCGGCCGCCGTTCGCACGGTATCGATCAGCTGGCCGAGGCGTTCGGCGCCGCGACCGGCGACGGCCACCGCGCCGCCGTCCCGGGCGGCCGCGATCAGTTCGCCGAAGCGCAGTGCCGGGTCCAGCGTGGTGTGCAGAACGGAGAGACCGGGCGCGGATTCGTCGGTGCTGAACGCACCGACCGCGATATCCCGGTGCCCGGAGAGCCGCGCCAGCAGAATCGCCAGTGCCGCCTGCACCGCCGTGAAGGCGGTCGTGTTCTGCCACGCCGCTATATCGTTGAGCGAATCGAGCATCTCCGGCGCCAGGTCACGCGACACCTGGCCGACGCGACCGGACGGGACCTCCGGACGCGGACGGTCCGCGGGCAGCTCACCGTGGTCGCCGGGTCCGCCACAACCCTGCCACCAGTCCTGGACCGGTGCCGATGCCGGCGACCAGGGCACCGCCAGCAGCTGCCCGACCAGCGCGTGCAGCAGTCCGGACAGGGCACGAGCGGCGGGTTCGGCCACGAGATCGCGCCGATACGACAACCGCAGCGCCAACCGGTCCCCCGATTCCACCAACAGGGTCACCGGGTAGTGGGTGAAGGTCCGCGAGATCAGATCCAGCACTTCGAGACCGTCGGCTCCCCCGTCCGTCACCCGCAGCACCTCGGCGGCGACCGGCCGGGGTTCGTGGACCACCAGGGTGTCGAAGAGTCCGGACGCGCCGGGCGCGAGATCGGCCAGGCTCAGAAAGTGGTACTCGGCCAGGGCGTCCTGTTCGGATCGGATGCGGATCAGCAGTTCGCGTACGGTCCATTCGGTCGCGAACCGGACCCGGACCGGGATCGTATGGGCGAACAGTCCGGCCGTATCGTCCGCGCCGTCCAGTTCTAGCGGACGACCGGGCACCACCACCCCGAACACGACATCCGTACCGCCGGTCAGGCCCGCCAGCACCAGCGCCCACAGGGCCTGCACCACACTTCCGGTGGGCACCCCGGCCTCGGCCGCATAGGCCGTCATGGCGGCGGCCTCGGTTTCGCCGAGGACGAGATCGACCTCCCCGATACCGGTTCCCGGCTGGTCGGGCGGGGTCAGGACCGGCGCCAGTGCGGTCGGCCGGACGCCGCGCAACACCTCAGACCATCGGGTACGGGCGGTCGTGGTGTCGCGGCGCGCGAGCCACCGCAGATAGTCGCGGTACGCCGGGGCCGGTCGCAGCGCGGACAGATCACCGCGGTGGGTATAGGCAGTCAGCAGATCCCGCACGAGAATCGGGAAAGACCTGTTGTCGAAGAGCAGCCGGTGCGTGGCCAGTACAAGATGGGTCCGGCCGGAAACCGTGCGGTACAGCGTGATCCGCAGCAGCGGCGCGGTGTCGAGCGGAAACCGGACGAGCCGCTCGTTCTCCAGCAGCTCCGGGATCTCGTAGTCACCGACATCGTCGGCCACCCGCCACGGCACCTCGACATCGGTGAGCACCAGCTGCACCGGCGCCCCGTCCGACGCCGGCACGAAAGCGGTGCGCAGCACCGGATGCCGATCGAGCAGGCGCTGCGCGGCGATACGCAATCGCTCCGTATCGATCACGCCGCCGAGTTCGACGGCGAACAACATCACGTAGTCGTCGGGTCCGTCGACGGTGAACTGGGACCGGAAGTACAGACCCTCCGCCGGCGGCGACATCGGCAGCACGTCGGCCAGGCCCGGCCGGTCCGCGCGCCACGCGTCGAGTTCGGCTTGCCCGACCCGGACCAACGGCAGATCCGACGGAGTGAGACCGCCCGCCGCGGGATCGCCGATATGCCGGGCCAGCGCGTTCACGGCGGCCAGCCATTCGTCGGCGAGTTCCCGGACCGCCGACTCGTCGACGATATCGGCGGCGTAGGCGAACGACAAGGTGATCCCACCGTCGGGCCGGGTGGCGGCACCGGTATCGATCACCAGCTCGGCCGGCATATCCCGGTCGAATTCGGTTTCGAAACCGCCGAGATCGCCCGCGGGCAGCCAGGCCGTCCCATCGATTCCGGACATCGCACCGTCGAACGCCCGGTCCAGGTAACCGAAGCCGATCTGTGCCACGGTGCCGTCGAGTTCACCGGCGCCGTGCGGCGCGCGGCGCAACAGCCCGAAATCGATGCCCCGGCCGGTGGCGGCGAGTTGCTCCTTCACCGAACGCAACAGCGTGGCGGTCACCGGGCCCGCGGCCAGCGCGGCGCGGGGATCGAGGGCGGCGAGGTCCAGCACGACGGGGTAGGCGGTGGTGAACCAGCCGACGGTGCGGCCGAGATCCGCCCCGGGCAGTACCGATTCCGCGCGTCCGTCGCCGTGGACCCGGATCCGGGTGGTCGCGCAGTCGACGCCACGGCGGGACCGCCAATTCCGCACCGCCAGCGCGAGGGCGGCCAGTAGCGGTTCGGCGGGCCCGGTCCGATACAGCGCGGGGACCTCGGTGCGCACCACCGCACCGATATCCGCGGCGACCTCCACCGTGAATCTGCGTACCGAGGCCCGGGTATCGGTGGTGGGATCGATCGCCCGCGATCCGAGCGGCGGATCAGGGGCAGCCAGCACCGCACGCCCATGCGCGAGCTCGGTTCCGGCCGCCGCGGCGGCTTCGGACACCGCGTGTGCCCAGCGCCGGAACGAGGTGCCCACTGGGGGCAGCACGGGCCGCCGCCCCTGGATCACCTGGGACCAGGCCGCCACCAGATCCGCGACGACGATATGCCAGGACCGCCCGTCCAGCACGTAGTGGTGCACCGCGAGCAGCAGCGCGTCACTCGCTTCGGGGCGGCGCAGCCAGGTCGCGGCGAGCATCCGGCCCCCCAGCGGATCGAGTCGGGCCACCGTGGAATTCATTGCCGAATCGGTGATGTCGGCGAGTTCGGCCGCCCGGGCTCCCGCCGGCACCTCCACCTCGGAGATCCGCGCGGTCACCGCGACCGGACCGATATCGGGAACTTCCAGCCGGTACCGCCCGTCCTCGGCCACCAGCTGGGCCCGCAGCATCTCGTGCCGGCTCAGCACCGCACCCAGCGTCGCGGCCAGCCCGGCACGATCGATCCCCTTCGGCAGGGCGAGCATCACCGTCTGCGCGAAACCGGAATGCACACCCCCGGCCAGGTACTCGGCCAGGATCGGGGTCGGCGGTATCGCACCGGTGCCGCCGCCGGGTAGCTCCGCCGGAACCGCCCCCGGGGCTTTCCCGAACACCGCTATCTCGGCCAGCGCGGCGACCGTCCGGTATTCGAATACATCCCGCGGTGTGAACCGGATGCCCATCGAACCCGCGCGCTCCACCAGCCGGACAGCCGATGCGTGGTCTCCGCCGAGCGCGGTGA
>JABFXT010000739.1 GCA_013361595.1 Nocardia sp.
GCTGGCCCGGGTATCCGGGTTCGGTTCGGTGCGATCGGTATCGCTGATCCAGCGCAGGTAGTTCTCGGTGGCCTGGGCGGGCGCGGTCTCCCGGCCGTCGTAGGCGTCCAGGGTCTTGTGCTCGGCGTCGTAGTAGAGCAGGAACGCGCCGCCACCGAGGCCCGAGGCCTGCGGTTCGGTGAGACCCAGCACCGTCTGCGCGGTGATCAACGCGTCCGCCGCGGTACCGCCGGCCCGCAGTACCTCGCAGGCGGCGCGGGTCGCGTGGGAGCTCGCGGTGGACACGGCGTAACCGCTGGTGCGGACGGCGGTCATCTCACTGCGGTAGCCGGACGCGATCTCCGGGTTCGTCGCGAGATCCCGGGAGGTCGGGGCGGCCGAACCCGCCGCCGGTGCGGCGGTCACCGGGGTGCCGTTCGGCACCGGCGTACACGGGCCCGCGGCCCCGGTGTCGTCGGAACATCCGCTGAGCGAGCCTGCCAGGAGCAGCGCCGTCACTGTCAGCGCGTACCGAATCCGTTGTATCGGGCGCATATTCGAACTCTAGCGGTCGGCGGCTCCGGCGGCGGGTGAACTCGCCCCGGTCCGGGGAAGCGACGCGGACCTGCCGATGCTCCGGGTGCGCGCCGGAATGTGCCGCGCCGCGGCAGGAGGATCCCGGCCTGCCTGTCCACCGCGCCGCCCTCGCGGCCCGCACGCGCGGAAACCGGCACACCGCGCGACCCGTCCCCCGGCGGATCGCCACCGGAGCGCGCCGACCGGCGGCGGAGTGTGTCCGAGGCCGCTACTACGCTGGATACGTGGCAGATCCCGCGACGTACCGGCCGCAGCCCGGCTCCATTCCGCTCGAACCCGGTGTCTACAAGTTCCGGGACTCCTACGGCCGGGTCATCTATGTCGGCAAGGCGAAAAGCCTGCGTAATCGGCTCAACTCATATTTTGCCGATATCACCGCCCTGCATCCGCGGACCCGCCAGATGGTCACCACCGCCGCGAGCGTCGAATGGACGGTGGTGTCCACCGAGGTGGAAGCGCTACAGCTCGAATACAACTGGATCAAGGAATTCGATCCGCGGTTCAACGTCCGCTACCGCGACGACAAGTCCTATCCGGTGCTGGCGGTCACCCTGAACGAGGAGTACCCGCGGCTTTTCGTCTACCGGGGCGCCCGGAAGAAGGGGGTCCGGTATTTCGGCCCCTACGCCCACGCCTGGGCGATCCGGGAGACCCTGGATCTGCTGCTCCGGGTCTTTCCCGCCCGCACCTGCTCGGCCGGGGTCTTCAAACGGCACAACCAGATGGGCCGGCCGTGCCTGCTCGGCTATATCGACAAATGTTCGGCTCCGTGTGTGGGGCGGGTCTCCGCCGCGGAACACCGGCGGATCGTCGAGGATTTCTGTGATTTCCTGGCCGGTCGCACCGACCGGATGGTCAAGGATATGGAACGGCGGATGCAGGCCGCCGCCGAGGACCTCGACTTCGAGAACGCGGCGCGGCTCCGCGACGATGTGCAGGCCCTGCGCCGGGCGCTGGAGAAACAGGCTGTCGTCCTGGGCGACGGCACCGATGCCGATGTGATCGCCTTCGCCGGCGACGACTTCGAGGTCGCCGTGCAGATCTTCCATGTCCGGGACGGCCGGGTACGCGGGCAGCGCGGCTGGGTGGTGGACAAATCCGGTGACGCCGCCGATACCCCCGAACAGGGTGGTGAGCTGGCCGCGCTGGTGGAGCAGTTCCTCACCCAGTTCTACGGGGAGCAGGCGTCGGTGGCCGAGCAGACCGCGGGGGAGCAGGCGGCGGCCGTGGTGCCGCGGGAGGTGCTGGTGCCCGAACTCCCGGCCGATGTCGACGAGGTGCAGCGCTGGTTGTCGACACTGCGCGGCGCGTCGGTGCGGGTGCGGGTCCCGCAGCGCGGCGACAAGAAGGCCCTCGCCGAAACCGTGGCCCGTAACGCCAAGGAAGCGCTGGCCCAGCACAAACTCCGCCGCGCCGGTGACCTGACCTCGCGTTCGGTGGCGCTGCAGGACATCCAGGACGCCCTGGACCTGGATACCGCGCCCCTGCGGATCGAATGCGTGGACATCAGCCATGTGCAGGGCACCGATGTGGTGGCCTCCCTGGTGGTCTTCGAGGACGGACTGCCCAAGAAATCCGATTACCGCCACTACGCCATCCGGGAGGCCGCGGGGGAGGGGCGCTCCGACGATGTCGCCAGTATCGCGGAAGTGACCAGACGCCGGTTCGCCCGGCTGCGCCGGGAACGCGACGCCACCGAGCAGGCGGATCTCGCGGGGTCGGTCCCGGTCGCGGATTTCGGCACATCCGCGGCGGACGCCGGGGCCGCGCCCGGGGACGCGGACGCCGAAGCCGAAGCCGAGATCGTGACCCGGCCCGGAATCGACCCGAAGACCGGGCGGCCGCGCAAATTCGCCTATCCCCCCAACCTCTACGTCGTCGACGGCGGCGCACCGCAGGTGGCTGCCGCGGCCGAGGTGCTCGAGGAGTTCGGTATCACCGATATCGCGGTGGTCGGCCTGGCGAAACGCCTGGAAGAGGTCTGGGTTCCCGGCGAACCCGACCCGGTGGTGCTGCCGCGCACCAGCGAGGCGCTCTACCTGCTGCAGCGGGTACGTGACGAAGCACACCGCTTCGCCATCACCTTCCATCGCAGCAAAAGATCCCGCCGGATGACCGCGTCCGCGCTGGACGCGGTACGCGGCCTCGGCGAAACCCGGCGAACCGCGCTGGTCACACATTTCGGCTCGGTCGCGCGGCTCAAGGAGGCCACCGTCGAGGAGATCATCGAGGTTCCCGGTATCGGGCGCGCCACCGCGGAAGCGGTACTGGCCGCACTGCACGAGCGATAGCGTCCGGCGCGGCGCCCGCCGCAACTGCGCGGCGACCGGCGCCGGTCACGTACGTTTGTTCCTGCGTCCCGCGGTAGCAGATCGGGCGCGACCCTACAGCAAGGTGACCGAAACGCATTCCCGAACAAGATCCGGGTGGTACATGACTCGCGTCGAATCGAACAACAGTACGAAGGTGGTCCCGGGTACCGAATCCGGCCCGGGCACCCCGGTCGAAGTCGTGATGGTGACCGGCCTGTCCGGTGCGGGGCGGGGGACGGCCGCGCGGGTACTCGAGGATCTGGGCTGGTACGTCACCGACAACCTGCCGCCGGAACTGATCGGCCGCATGGTGGAACTGGGTTCCTCCGCCGATCCGCCCATCCGGCGGCTGGCGATCGTGATGGATGTGCGCAGCCGTTTCTTCACCGGCGACCTGCCCGCGGTCATCGAACAGTTGCGGACCCGTGGCGTCCCCACCCGGATCCTCTTCCTGGAGGCTTCCGACGATGTGCTGATCCGCCGCTTCGGTTTCGCCCGGCGCCGCCACCCGCTGCAGAACGACAGCGCCGACGGGACACTGTCGGCGGGAATCGCCGCCGAACGGGTCCGGCTCGCCGGTGTGAAGGCCGCCGCCGACGTGGTCATCGACACCACCGAACTGTCCATCCATCAACTGCACCGGAAATTGGAGGAGGTCTACGGCGGCGGCACGCCAGCGGCACTGCAGTTGACCGTTCAATCCTTCGGCTTCAAGTACGGTGTCCCGCTGGACGCGGACATGGTGCTGGATGTGCGTTTCCTGCCCAACCCGCACTGGGTACCTGAACTCCGTCAGCACAGCGGTCAGGAAACGGTGGTCAGCGACTATGTGCTGTCGCGTCCGGGTGCCGACGACTATCTGCGGACCTGTGACCACCTGATCGAGCTGACCACCCAGGGTTATCGCCAAGAGGGGAAGCGTTACATGACGGTCGCAGTGGGCTGCACCGGCGGCAGACATCGCAGCGTCGCGATCGCCGAGGCCCTCGGCAAGATCACCGGCAGCCGGATCGACGAGGGTGCGGACGGGCCGGTGGACGCGGTACGGGTACTGCACCGGGATCTGGGGCGCGAATGACGACCTCGGAGCCCGGTTCCGCCGACCCATCCGATCCCGCGGTCGTCGCACTCGGCGGCGGGCACGGGCTGTACGCGACCCTGTCCGCGGTCCGGCGGATCACCCGCCGGATCAGCGCGGTGGTGACGGTCGCCGACGACGGCGGCTCCTCCGGGCGGCTGCGCGCCGAACTGGGTGTACCACCGCCCGGTGACCTGCGGATGGCGCTCGCGGCGCTGGCCGCCGACGCCGACGGGGTGCTCACCCGCACCGTGCAGCACCGGTTCGGGGGCACCGGTGCCCTGGCCGGCCATTCCGTGGGCAACCTGCTGCTCGCGGGACTCACCGAGGTGCTCGGCGACCCGGTCGCCGCGCTCGATCAGGTGGGCGCGCTGCTCGGTATCAGCGGGCGGGTACTGCCCATGTCGAATATCCCGCTGGATATCGAGGCCGATGTCGCCGGGCTGGAAGCCGATCCGCGGGTGAGCCGCTGTATCCGCGGCCAGGTCGCGGTCGCCACCACCCCGGGACAGGTGCGGCGGGTGCGGTT
>JABFXT010000436.1 GCA_013361595.1 Nocardia sp.
GCTTGAGCACATTGGTGTTGAAGCGCAGCCGGGTGGTCACCGCGGCCATGGCGGTCGCGGCGATGAGCGGGTCCACCCACGGCGTCTCCGGGCCCCAGAAGCGGCTGCCGTCCGGCGTGTACGGATACTTCGCCGCCTGGGATTTCATATAGAACAGCGAATCCGGCAGGGCGATCGAGGTGAAGCCCACCTCTTCGGCGGTGCGGGCGAGTTCGGGCAGCTGGTCCAGGGGACTCAGCGCGACACCGAGGCTGAACTGCAGAGTCATCGGCGTTCCGATCCCACGACCCACATCGAGAAGTACTGCGAACCACCGCCGTACGCGTGGCCCACCGCCTTGCGCGCGTTCTCCACCTGGTAGTCGCCGGCCCGGCCCATGACCTGTTTGGCCGCTTCGGCGAACCGGATCATGCCCGAGGCGCCGATCGGGTTGGACGAGAGCACGCCGCCCGACGGGTTCACCGGAAGCGTGCCGCCGATCTCGGTCTCACCCTTGTCGGTGAGTTTCCAGCCGTCGCCGGGGGCGGCGAAACCGAGGTTCTCCAGCCACATGGGTTCGAACCACGAGAACGGGACGTAGATCTCGGCGGCGTCGATCTCCGCCAGCGGGTCGGTGATCCCGGCCTGCGCCCACAGTGCCTTGGCCGCTTCCTGGCCGGCCTGCGGATTCACCTGGTCGCGGCCGGCGTAGGCCAGCGGTTCGGTCCGCATCGCGGTGGCGTGGATCCAGCCGACCTTCTTGCCCGAGGCCTCCATCGCCGTCGCCGACTGCTCGCCGCCGATGACCACGGCGCAGGCGCCGTCGGAGGAGGGGCAGGTTTCGTCGAAGCGGATGGGGTCCCACAGGACCTGGGAGGCCAAGACCTCTTCCATGGTCTTGTCGCCCTGCTGGAGGTGCGCGTACGGGTTCTTCGCGCCGTTGCGGCGATCCTTGGCCGCGACCATCGCGCCCACATGCAGCGGCGCGTTGGCACGCCGGATGTACGAGCGGACGTGCGGCGCGAAGTAGCCGCCCGCGCCCGCGCCGACCGGCATGGTGAACGGCACCGGAATCGACAGCGCCCACATGGCGTTCGATTCCGACTGCTTCTCCCAGGCGATCGCGAGCACCCGCTCGTGTACACCGCCCTGCACCATATTCGCGGCGACATTGGCGGTGGACCCGCCGACCGACCCGGCTGTGTGCACACGCAGCAGTGGTTTACCGGGGGCGCCGAGCGCATCGGCCATATACAGCTCGGGCATCATCATGCCCTCGAACATGTCCGGCGCCTTACCGATGACGATGGCATCGATATCGGCCATGGTCAGTTCGGCATCGGCCAGCGCCCGGTCGATGGCCTCCCGGCACATCCCGGCCATGGTGACATCGCCGCGTTTGGCGACATGATGGGTCTGTCCGGTGCCCAGCACCGCGGCGGGAAAACTCATCGGCGGGCCTCCGAATCCAGGACGGTCACAAGGTTCTGCTGCAGCGCCGGGCCGCTGGTGGCATGCGCCAGGGTGCGGCCGGCGTCGCCCGCCATGATGGGCAGCGCGGCATAGCCGATGCGCTCGAGCCCGGTGGCGAACATCGGGTTGGCGGCCAGCGCGCCGCCGGATGGGTTGACCGCGGTCTCCGGTTTCAGGCCGAGGGCCTCGGTCAGGATGAGCTGCTGATGGCTGAACGGCGCGTGCAGTTCGGCGATATCGATACCGCTGGTGTCGCCATTGGTGACCGCCTGACCCGCGGCCGCCGCCGAGGGGGAGACGGTGAGATCGCGGGCGCCCAGCACGCTGGAGTCGATGCGATGCGACATTCCGGTGATCCAGGCGGGCCGTTCGGTCAGCTCGCGGGCGCGGTCGCCCACGGCCAGCACGATGGCGGCCGCACCGTCGGTTATCGGCGCGCAGTCGTGGGCCCGCAGCGGATCGGCGACGTAGTCGCCCGCGAGCAGTTCGTCGACGGAGGTGCCGTCGAGGGTGTGCGCGGCCGAGACCGCCGCCATATCGCGTTCGGTCCAGCGGCCGGCGTCGAGACCGGCGCGGGCCTGCAGACCGGCGATGGCCAGCGAATCAGGCCACAGCGGAGTGACCAGGTACGGGTCGAGCTGGGTGCTCAACACCTGGCGCAGGGTGCTCGCCGAGGATTTACCGAAGCCGTACACCAGGGCGGTCTCCGCCTGGCCGGAGCGGAGTTTCACCCACGCCTCGTACAGAGCCCAGGCGGCGTCCATCTCCACATGGGATTCGTTGATCGGCGGTACGGCGCCGATCGAATCGATGGCGGAGATGAACGAGAACGACCGGCCGGCCAGATAGTCCGACGAGCCCGAGCACCAGAAGCCGATATCGGCCTTGGTGATGCCGAGCTGGTCGTAGAGCTGCTGGAAGCAGGGCACCAGCATCTCCACACCGTTGGTGGTGCCGTAGGTCTCCGACACATGCGGTGCGTGCGCGAAGCCGACTACGGCGATCTCGGTGGCGTTGTCGATGGAACGCTCGGTGATGGTCACGCGGGGAGCCCTCTCACAGGTGATGCTTGTAGGTGTCGTAGTCGGCATCCGGCTCGCCGGTCGGCTCGAAGTGGTCGATATTGGCCATGGTGAAGCCCCACTCCTCGCGCGGCTTCCAGACCACCTTGACCCGCATACCCATCCGCACCTCGCTCGCGTCGCAGCCGAGCACGAGATGCAGGAAAGGGATATCCGCGCCGTCGAGCAGGACATACGCCGCCACATACGGCGGTTTGATCCGCTGCCCGAGGAACGGCACGTTCACGATGCAGAAAGTGGTGACCGTCGCGGTCTCGGCCAGTTCGACCGTTTCCGCGGTGGACCGTCCGTCCATCGGGTCGACCCCGCGCGGCGGGAAGTACACCTTGCTGTTCGCATCGGCCCGGGCGCCGATGAGCTTGCCCTCTTTCAGGCCGCGCAGGAAGGTGCTCTCCTCGGGGGAAGCGGTGTGCTTGTAGTCCATCCCGATCGGCGTGGTGATCATGGTGACCGGTTCGGCGTCGGACGCCGGAGCGGGTTCGGCCGTCGGGGTCTCGCCCGGCTCGAAGCAGCCGATGTCATGGATGGTGCCGGTGAGTTCGGCGGCCCAGCGGGCGGTCACTCGCATACCGGTGCTGATCTGTTCCGGCTTCTCGACGTCGACCGCGTGCAGCAGCGCCGTGTCGGCCCCGTCGAGCTGGATCAGCGCATAGGCGAACGGCCGATCGAAGGGCTGGCCGGGCAGCGGATCGCGGACCCAGGTCCACGATTTCACCGTGCCGGTGGTGGCGACCTCGACGAACTCCGCGAGCGGTGCGGCGGTCACCGGGTCGAATTCGGCCGGTGGTACGAGTACCCGGCCGTCCGAACCTCGGTTACCGAAGATGCGCCGCTCGCGCAGGCCGGTAAGGAACTTGCCGATGGTGGGTCCCACGGAGCGCGTGTAGTCGAACTCCATCCGCAGGGGCGCACTGAGCACATCGCTCGGTTTCAGTCCCGGCGGGCGTTCCTGCGTAATTACCGTGGGTGCAGTATTCCCCTGAGTCACGATATCGAGTAGAACAGGTTCTTATTCTGCTGGCAAGCAGTAGGCCGGAAAGGGGTCGGATGTGAAGTTCGGATTGCAGCTCGGATACTGGAGCGCCGGGCCGCCGGAACATGCCGCCGAAGTGGTCGTGGCGGCCGAGGAAGCCGGGTTCGACGCGGTGTTCGCCGCCGAGTCCTGGGGGTCGGACGCCTTCACCCCGCTGGCCTGGTGGGGGTCGGCGACCGAGCGGGTGCGCCTGGGTACTTCGGTGGTGCAACTGTCCGCCCGCACCCCCACCGCGACGGCGATGCACGCACTCACCCTCGACCATCTCAGCGGCGGCCGGGCCATCCTCGGCCTCGGTGTCTCGGGTCCGCAGGTGGTGGAGGGCTGGTATGGCCAGCCGTTTGCCAAACCGTTGCAGCGCACCCGCGAATACGTCGATATCGTGCGCAAGGTGCTGGCCAGGCAGGGGCCGGTGACCAACGACGGGCCCAGCTATCCACTGCCCTACAACGGTCCCGGCGCGACCGGTCTGGGTAAACCGCTCAAGCCGATAACCCACCCGCTGCGTGCGGATCTGCCGATCTGGCTGGGCGCGGAAGGGCCGAAGAATGTGGCCCTCACCGCCGAGATCGCCGACGGCTGGCTGGCCATCTACTACACGCCCCGGATGGCGAATGTGTACAACGAATGGCTGGACGAGGGCTTCGCGCGGCCGGGTGCCCGGCGTTCGCGGGAGGACTTCGAGATCGCCGCCACCGCCCAGGTGATCATCACCGACGACCCGGCGGCCGAGATCGAGCGGATGCGCTGGATCACCTCGCTCTACATCGGCGGCATGGGCGCGCCCGAGCTCAATTTCCACGCCCAGGTGTACCGCCGCATGGGTTACGAGAAGGAGGTCGACGAGATCGGCACCCTTTTCCAGGCAGGGAAGAAGGCCGAGGCCGCGGCCGCCGTACCGGACGAGCT